>DASTCR010000028.1:0-3777 GCA_035710925.1 Nitrososphaeraceae archaeon
CTGAAAATAATTCTGATGGAAGGGGAGCGACATTCATATTTACTCTTCCGCTGGAAAAAAGCAGTGAACTAATTGACGTGATGGAATAGTTAATTGAAGGCCAAAATTCTAGTAGTAGATGATGAACCTGATGTTACATACACTTTAAAGGCAACATTGGAGGCAACAGGTTTTTTTGACATTTATCCATTCAACGAACCAAATCTTGCATTGTCGAATTTTAGACCTAACACATATGATCTTGCTATTCTTGATATAAGAATGCCACAAATGAATGGATTTGAATTGTATGAAAAAATAAGAAAAATAGATGAAAATTTGAAAGTATGTTTTCTAACAGCTGTAAGTGAATTAACGGAGTATGCGACAGCAATAAAGAAGATATATCCTCCATTAGATGGAAATTGTATTATTAAGAAACCAATTGATAATATGGAATTAGCTAAACAGATAAACAGAATACTAAACACACATGCCCCGTCGGCTAATTAGAGGTTGTCTTGTTGTATCCTTTTTGTTGTGAATTATAATTAAGAGTTATAGGTAAGCCGCAGGAAGACTCAATTTCTTGACTGGTACCGCAATCCGTAGTCGAGTCTAGGGTCGGCCTGCGGCTTGTTGACATATAACATCTTTGGCCCCTGCAGGTTATAGAAAATATGCTATTTAGCGTAAGCCTTATGAGTAATCATAACTGATTTGAATGAAACTTTATGATAAGGAAAGTCCAGAGACACCATAGGAATTAACCTCTGGTGCACACCCTTCAGTCTATGCTATGGATAGTACTAACAAACAATCCTAGCATAGACGTGGTCAGATCGGAACGAAACCATTGCAAACAACTTGACTCATATATATTGGGAAATATTGTATTTTATAACTCATTTGCATGAAAAACTGCATTAATACTAAAAACGTACTTGGCGATTCCTTACATGCTTACCCAATATCACGGCCTTTGCCGTTAAAGGTACTTGCATGCAAGGCTTTGTTCCTATGCCGCCAAGCACAAACTTAAGCCATCGTTACTTAATCTTATTTATAGCTCGTATTACATAAATAGTTTTCCTTTTATATAATTTATGGGCTATACGCCAAAAATTCAACAAATTTATTAGTGTTCCATAAAAACTCTTTGTATAATCTACAATTGTCTTAACAAATACTCAGGGCCATGTTTGATCACAGCTGGCAGAGTGCCTTACCTAACCCATATCTATTCTATCTAACAAATCAGCTGCCTCATCCAGGGTTGCCGGTTCACCAAAAGGATTACGGACATATAATGAAGCACATGCATTTGAGAAGAGGAGTCGTTCCTTTGGTTCAAGTCCAGCAAGATAACCGACGATATCCGCTGCGTCCCACGAATCTCCGGCTCCTGTTAGCGTCTTGGGATCCACTTTGATTGGATGAACAAAAACTACTTCATTTCCATTAGACCATGCAGCCCCATTTCTTGTATGCAAATCTATACTCATACCAATTTGTTTCGCAAGCATCATTGCGGCATTTTTGATATCTTCAAGTGTATAGATTTCATTTGCAGGGATAAGAGGTGCGATACCTATTGCGGAAGAAAGCGAATTGCATTCGTTTTCATTTATGCTAAGGACATCTGTAAACTGGGAAATATTCCCTAGGGTAGCCAGAAAATCAGATTTTCTGTTTTCAATATCTGCAGGATCAATAAAATGAAGCGCTTTTGGAGAATTTTTGAAAACGTGTTCTGTAAGTTGACTTCCTTTTAGATTGCTCCCCCAATTAACTACCATTACTCCGTCGGAATTCTTTAATATTGATAAATCTTCTTCTGAAGTAATACGGTCTGGGCCAAAATTCGCGTTATCTCCTACGTCGCTCACCATGACATTTACTTTCGAACTTGAAACCTTGTCAACTAAAAATTCAAATGCTGTGGTATGACCGTGTTGTCCTTTGGTGATACGAAGGTTTATCTTACTTTCCTCAAACTTTGAGAATACGTGTTTCAGTATCGATAGTCCGATATCATCTGCAACGGCAAATAGTGAAGTCTTCATGCCTAATTTTGCAAGACTATAAGCAATGTTTACAGCGTTTCCTCCTTTTACATCCAAAGTGGAGATACCACGAATGCTCCCACCTCCCGACTTAGCCTTTTCGCTTAAACCACTAACGAAATCTTCCTTTGACTGTAACCTGATAATCCGATCAACAAAAAAGTCAGGCATTACAGTGATGCCGTTCATATACGAACTATAGGATTGAATCTTTTCTGATATCCTGGACTTTATGCTATTGACACCTTTAGTGATTAATTGATTATTTTATGGCAATGTACAACTATATATTTCATTATTTGAATTGGTATCATCGCAGACAAACATTAACAATTAGTGTTCTGCTTCTCATTATTTTCTCACATGTTCACTGAGGCTCAATAGTTGCAGGGGGCTTACTAGAAACAGCATAGGTCACCCATGCTACGTTTTCTACCTCGTTTGTAATTCTGTTACTTATGCGCTCAATCAATTCAGTGGGTAACCGTGTCCAGTCAGCAGTCATCCCATCTATTGAATCTATGACTCTGACAGTTACTATATGCCCGTAGATGCGTTCGTCACCGATAACTCCCACTGCTCTATCATCTCCCACTATTGCAAATGCTTGCCATACCCTATCGTAAAGACCGGCCTTTTGCAATTCAGTTTCGACTATATCACTCGCCTCTTTTGATATACGTAGCTTCTCAGGGGTCACTTCTCCAATTATTCTCACCGCCAGACCAGGTCCAGGAAATGGGTGTCTTATTAGGAGCTTATTTGGTACACCCAGTAATTTTGCAGTCTGTCTTACTTCATCCTTATATAACATATTCAATGGTTCTATCACTTTTAGATTAAGCCACTTGGGAAGACCACCCACATTGTGATGGGTTTTAATGATAGCTGCCGGACCCTTTGATACCCCACTTTCGATTACGTCTGGATAAAGAGTTCCTTGCGCAAGCCATTGAAAGGGACCATTTTTCTTCGCTATCTCGACAAATACATTTGCAAATTCCTCGCCTATTATAAATCGCTTCGCCTCTGGATCCACAACTCCCTTTAATTTTTCTAAAAATTGTATGTGTGCATCAACATAAATAACATCTATTCCCATAGACTTTAAAAGGCCGATTACTGTTTGCTCTTCGTTTTTTCTCAATAGTCCATGATTAACAAATATGCATTGTAAATTGTGCCCTATGGCCTTATTTAGCAAAGCAGCTACTGTCGTAGAATCGATTCCTCCACTGACAGCACAAAGGACCCTTTCTTCTACTCCTACTGCCTTTCGAATTTTTTCTATGGATAATTCTATAAAGCCTTCCATGCTCCATTCTTGCCTTGCTTTACTAATCGATTGGGAAAAATTCTTCAGAATCTCAGTACCTTTCTCGGTATGAATAACTTCTGGATGAAACTGAAGTCCGTAAAATCCCTTTTGATGGTTCCCAATTGCAGCGGAAAAGGAGTTCTGTGTATGCGCTAAAATCTTAAACTCGTTAGGAAGGGTCTCGGCAGCATCCCCATGACTCATCCAACACTTTATTTTTTCGTTCTCTACATTGCAAAATAAGTCCTGTTTGTTGTCAATAATTAAGTCCGTGCGGCCATACTCTCTTTTATTAGTTTTCTTAATTTTGCCACCGAAATGATCTACTATCAACTGATGTCCGTAACAAATCCCTAGAATTGGGATTCCGGCTTCAAATATTTTGTTGTCTGGTCGAGGCGACTCATTTGAATA
>DASTCR010000029.1:0-13476 GCA_035710925.1 Nitrososphaeraceae archaeon
CGTCTTTCATAATTCGATTTAGTCGAATCTCTCTACCTATGACCATATCTATAATTTTTAGAGCCTATTTAAAAGTTGATATGCTTTAGGTCATAGCTATCAGTAAAAAAGTGGCTATGGCTTCCATAGCTTTTCTTGCTAACCTGACTTCCAACGTGTTTCGGCATTACACGAATCTTCAAAGGTCTTTTAAAAACCTTGCAGCTTTTCAAATTATGTCCACCCGGTCTTGGTTACATGCTATTTTGTTGCATGCAGTTAAAAGAACTTCACACGTAAACGTCTGAACTTAGGTTAGTTTTACTATTACTCCTTTAGAGGAACTTTATTTGGAGATGAAATTATTGAGCAAGTATTTATTGGGAGCGTGAGTCTAGCGAGACATCTGGCAGGATAAGAATACCACGATAGATAATGATACTAAAAGCCAATAACACATAAATTCAGAGCACTACCATTTCAGTGGGCAGTAATAAATAAGGTTTGTTTAGCAAGAATAGTGGAGCAGTCAAATGTGCTCTAACCATAATTGTCCTGCAATACTTTGTTTATCTGTCTAGTCGGAGATTTGATAAGCTAGCCATATTCTATTGACTCAGCACCAACGTCGGAATGATGATAACTTATAAGATCGAATAGTAACTAAACTGTCATGGGAGGAAATAAGAAAAAGTCTAGCGCCGCTTCGGAAAAAGCAACGTCATCAGGGGTTACAGAAACAAAGAAGGATAAAAAGGAAGATGGAGCTAAAGTAGAAGACAGGGGGAGACAGAAACAGAAACTCGCTGTCTTTGTAGAGGAATCTCAAGGCAGGAAGACACTTCAAAATATGAAGGCCATCACGCCGCAGGGTTTTGCTAGAGCTTCAGGGGTTAAGGTTTCTGTTGCAAATAGCTACATTAGATCCCTAGAATCTAAAGGGATAATAAGGAATATTGGAGGATATAGCGGACATAAAGTCTACAGGTTGGTAACGTAGTTAGGAAAGTCTATCTTTTGGTTTACCAAGAATACCTGTGACTCACTGGCCTCGTTTGATCACCAGAATATCTCCTGGCTTGATCGCCTCCATAAGCTCCAAATGAGACTCGATCGACCCTACTGGATTCATCGGTGCTGAGACAGTTTCAGTTAGGAATATACATATCGATCCATTCAGAGTCATAAATGCAATTTCGCCCCTTTTGAAACGTGTTCTCTGCTTTTCTCGCCCTAACCCGAGATCTGTTTCCACATATGCGAATTTATTTTCGAACATATTTGCTCTTCCTTGAATGGGCAATGACCTTAAAATCGTGGCTGAAGTTAAGGGGGAGGAATGACGCACTATTTCAGCTTCTGCTATGCCCTTACCTGAAATTTCAAAAATTACTTTGACTCTGGAGACTGATACCCTTTCCATGTAGACCGTACCCTTGTAGCGTACGACGAATATAACCAAAATATAAATTGACTGACCTCGATGGTATTTGCAAAATTCGCAACATTTAATTAGATATTTATTATCTTTTGCATTGTTCTTGGTAGTAAAATCTTCAAGTAAGACCATTGCACACAAGAAGGCGTCGCGACCAAAGCAAAGACCTGCCAAGAAGGCTACGTTAAATAAAAGCAAAGTGGATTCTCACAGCACACTAAAGAAGAGTTCTACTCGCACCAAAGTTCTAACTGAAAGTAAGGACAGGACTCAAGGTAGTGAAGAGGAGATAAAGAAAACGACTCGACCAGAAGACGAAATCGTCACTTATGACGAAGTTGATTTTGAACTCAGAGAGATAACCTACAGCGGGAGGCAGGTTTTGGTGGGTCCAAATTCACTAACGAGATTTGAGAGAGCGAGAATAACAGGTGCAAGGTCGCTTCAATTGTCATTAGGTGCTCCCTCTCTGATTAGTGTTCCAGCTGAGGTTAAGGACTCCGTGTCCCTAGCCACTCTTGAGCTAGATGCCAAGGCATTACCAATTTCAATCAGAAGGGTTCTGCCAAATGGGTTGTATCAAGACATTCCTGTCGAGTGGTTAAAGTGAGTAGTGACGGGAAGACAAGACGTTGGTTGATATTGTTTTTTATCGTAGGCAATTAAGAATCTCAATCTTGTATAGTGTTTCAGTACTACTATACTAGTAAATGATCTTAAACGCCAACATAATAGTCTGTATAACATGAGTGTAACACTTAAATTTCTATATCTAAAATAATTTTAGGGTTTAAAATTCCTAGACTTAAGCAATTGTATTGTGGTTATAGAGCTAAACTGATGCTCGATGATGGAAGCTCTTATTCAGGTATAGGATTTGGGTATCCGACTGATTCGGCGGGCGAGGTAGTTTTTAATACTGGTATGGTAGGGTACACAGAGACTCTAACAGACCCATCGTACAGGGGGCAGATCTTGTGTCTAACTTATCCCCTAATCGGCAACTATGGTGTTCCTAGCAACAGGATAAGGGATCCTTTTGGCTTGCCAAAATACTTCGAATCCGATAACATACAGGTAAAGGGTCTGCTAATTCACAATCTATCGGTCGCGGCAAGTCACTGGACCTGCATCAAGACTTTGGATCAATGGATGTACGAAGAACGAATTCCCGGAATCTATGGTATTGATACAAGAGAGCTCACCAAGAAGCTGAGAGTCCGGGGAGTTATGACCGGGGCAATGTCTGTGTCAAGTAGTCGGGTTGCAGACAAATCTAGGTTATTTGAATTGATGGATAGCGAAAACTACAATGACAGAAATTTCATGACTGAAGTTTCAGTGCATCAAGTGCGCCAGTACGGGAATGACAAAAAAGAATGTATTGTACTTGTAGATACAGGTACAAAATACAGTATAATAAGAAACATTTTAACATCGGGATATAAGGCAGTCGTACTACCCTGGGATTCTAGTTTTGAGGAGATCATAAAATATAATCCTGCTGGTGTAATAATAAGCAATGGTCCAGGAGACCCTGCACACTGTCAAGAAACAATTCGGACAGCCACAAAATTAATTGATACCTCAACCCCCACATTAGGCATTTGTCTTGGAAACCAGATATTGGCTTTAGCCGCTGGCGCTAAAACGTTCAAACTAAAATTCGGGCACAGGGCGCAGAACAAACCGTGTAAGGACTTAAACAATGGCCTGACTTATATCACTACTCAGAACCATGGATATGGGATCAGTCCAGAAAGCCTGGATGGGAGTGGATTTAGAATATGGTTTTCAAATATTGATGATACTACCGTGGAAGGAATAGAGCATAATGAAAAACCCATTGTTGCAGTTCAGTTTCATCCGGAAGCTTCTCCTGGCCCATATGACTGTACATTCGTGTTCGATAGGTTTTGGGAGTTGATTAAGAATAGAGATAACTTTGTAAGAAGACATGAGTCGTCTAGTAGGGATAAGAATAGTACATTGAATGGAGGAAAAATTGCCCAAGCATGAATCGATAAAAAAGGTTCTAGTTATAGGAAGCGGCGCAATTAAAATCGGAGAAGCGGGCGAAAGTCAGTAACACTGGCCGCCAGTTTGACTACTCCGGTTCTCAATGCCTAAAAGCTTTAAGAGAAGATAATGTTAGGAGTGTACTAATCAATCCAAATATTGCCACAATCCAAACAGATAGCAGGTTTGCCGAAAGGGTATATTTGGCACCGATCAACGTTACGTATGTTCAAAGAGTCATAGAAAAGGAAAGACCCGATTCTATAATGTTAGGCTTTGGAGGACAGACTGCTCTTAATTGTGGAGTGGCCTTAGAATCAGAAGGGATATTGAACAAATACGGGATAAATGTCCTAGGGACACAAATAGATGGCATCAGGATCACAGAGGACAGGCAGCTGTTCAAAGAGGCTATGCAGAAAAGCGATGTTCCCGTTTTACCTAGCTCGCCAGCATATTCCCTGTCTGAGGCTAAAAGGATTGCTAGGGAAATTGGTTTTCCGGTCATCATACGTGTTGCTTACACTCTTGGGGGAAAGGGAGGGGGCGTTGCTTACAATGAATACGAATTGGAAGAGATTGTGCAGCGCGGGTTGTCGCTCAGCGTAGTGCATCAAGTACTAATTGAAAAATATGTTGGAAATTGGAAGCAGATTGAGTATGAACTCATACGTGACTGTCATGGAAATAATGCGGTAATTTGTAACATGGAAAATGTTCTTGCAATGCGAGTCCATACTGGAGACAATATAGTCGTCACACCCTCCCAAACTCTCAACAATATCGAATACCATAAACTTCGCTCTGCAGGTCAAAGAGCAATATCGCAATGTAACATAATCGGTGAATGTAATATTCAATTTGGCTTGGATCCCTATTCTGAGGAATACTGTGCCATTGAAATTAATGCGAGACTTTCGAGATCTTCTGCCCTGGCTAGTAAGGCGACTGGATACCCTCTTGCATACATGGCCGCTAAAATTGGTCTTGGCTATAGCCTTCCAGAACTTACCAACAGAATAACGAAAGTTACCACTGCTTGTTTTGAGCCCTCTCTTGATTATATTACTCTCAAAATGCCACGGTGGGATTTTCAGAAATTTGAGAATGTTAAGCGAAGATTGGGAAGCACAATGAAATCAGTTGGAGAGGTAATGGCTATAGGAAGAAATTTCGAAGAAGTAGTACAAAAAGCTATTAGAATGTGCGACTTGGACAAGGACGGTCTAGTGTCCAACTGGGATGAGCAGGTCGTTGACTCCCCAGAGGAAATAGAAAGGATCGAACAATCCCTTCTTCATCCAGATGATGGGATATTGTTTACGGTTCTTCGGGCCCTAAGAGCAAGAATTCCTGTTGAAAGAATCAACCAGCTGTCCCACATTGATCCCTGGTTCTTGTTATGCATAAAAAATATTATAGAAATAGAAAATCGCTTACGCGAGTCATCGGATAAATTTGACGAGTCTTTGGTTGCAGAGGCAAAAAAAACTGGATTCTCAGACAGACAGATTTCACGCTGTTTGGGTATCGAAGAGAAACAGGTGAGAAGCTTAAGGCACAAATTTGGAATAATGCCGGTAGTTAAACAGATTGATACACTTGCAGCCGAGTGGCCAGCTAAAACTAACTATCTCTATATGACCTATAACGGTGACTATGACGATATCCAATTTAATGAAAAAGAGCCAAGTACCATAGTAGTAGGAGCTGGCCCTTACAGAATAGGAAGCAGTGTTGAATTTGATTGGGCCACTGTTAACATGGTGTGGGGTCTAAAAGACAATGGTATTAGAAACGTGTCTATAATTAACTGTAATCCAGAAACCGTTTCTACTGATTATGACATCTCAGATCGCCTCTACTTTGAAGAGCTTACCTTTGAGAGGGTTCTTGATATATATGAAAGAGAGAATGCTTCCGGAATAGTGACCTGTGTAGGAGGCCAAATAGCGAACAATCTCACTCCCAAATTGTCCAAGAGCGGAGCGAATATTATAGGAACAAGAAGCCAAGACGTTGACAGGGCAGAAGACCGGGCTAAATTTGGAAAACTGCTAGATACACTCAATATAAAACAGCCAGCGTGGAAAAAATTTTCCGATGTACGCGAGGCAAAGAAATTTGCTGAAACAGTGGGCTACCCAGTTCTTGTTAGGCCTTCGTACGTTCTTAGTGGCGCAGCAATGAAAGTGGCTTGGGCTGAGCACCAATTCGAGGAGTTCTTGACCTCGGCAACGACTATTAGCCCGGAACATCCTGTCGTGATCAGCAAGTTCATTCAAGAGGCAGCAGAGGTTGAGGTCGATGCTGTGTCGGGAAAGAATGGCGTAATTGTAGGATCAATCATTGAGCATATAGACAACGCTGGTATTCATTCTGGTGATGCAATAATGTGTATTCCTCCTTGGAGACAAGACAGGAAAACTTTGGAAACCATCAAAGAGTATACATCAAAAATAGGTGTGGCCCTTAATATTGTTGGGCCTTTCAATATTCAGTACTTGGTAAAGAACGAAGAGGTATTTGTCATAGAAGCCAATGTAAGAGCTTCCCGTTCGATGCCCTTCGTTTCCAAGTTTATAGAGGCCAATGTAATAGGTCTTTCAGCAAGAGCTATGGCCGGCGAAGTTCTTCCGGAATCGGCCAAGGATTTATGGTTGAAAACATCTGCCTTTGCCATCAAGGTCCCTCAGTTTTCTTTTATGCAGTTGGAAGGCGCAGACATTGTTCTTGGCGTAGAGATGCACTCGACTGGTGAGGTTGCTTGTTTTGGGAAGAGCTTCTATGATGCGCTTTCAAAGGCCTACTTGGCAGCAGGATATTCGCTACCATTATCAGGTTCTGCGTTAATTAGTGTTGGAGGGCAGAAAAATAAATTGAGGATTCTTTCTTTAATTTCGCTGATTTCTTCTTTGGGATATCGGATCATGGCAACGGAGCACACTGCAGAATTCCTGGAATCAAACCTGTTTGGACCTGTGGAGAAAGTATACAAAATTAGCGAGCCAGATAGAAAGCCTAACATTGCCGACCTGCTGTTTGAGCAAAAGATCGACTATATAATTAACATACCCTCGACCTCTACAATCGAAAAATATGTCGGAATGTTGTATGATGAATACCAGATTAGGAGAAAGGCTGTGGAAATGGGTGTCCCGGTTCTAACTACAATAGAGGGGGCAACATCCTTTGTTAAGACACTTGAATGGCTCACCTCATCAGAGCCTACAATAGATTATTTAAGAAATTATAGACATTTTGAATAAGGGGATTTCCTTTGCTAGATATCAAAGAGTAATATCCTCTTCAGATGAAAGATCGGCGACTATAGAACCATCAAGCGTCAAACACAGCATTTCTTTAATTGCACGATCCTTCACTATCCGATCAACTATTGGTGATACGACACTCCTTTGGCTATGTCGATGGATTGGAGGAGTACCAATGTAGAATGAAGGCATTATCACAATTTGCAATAATCCATCGCTAGCGGGAAAAACTGCTTGCTTACTAACCTTCAGATATACCCAAATTCTTTGTCCGCTTACGATATTATTTGGTTTTAGAAAAACAGGGTGGACGTGGCCCATTATAATTCTTGACACAGAGGATCTTAATATTGAGGGCATTGTGTGGCCGTGTATAAAAAGTGTATCACCTACCACCATCCCGCTAGGAGAGATAAGATTAACGGTATCTGACACAATATATTTGATAAAACTATCGTGGTTACCAGGTACAAGGTATACATCGGTATTGCGGGAAAGAGAAGAAAGAACCATTGATATGCTGTCACGCTCCAGTCTTGTGATCCCGGAAATATTTGATTTGAGATCACCAAGCAGTATTATTCCATCAGCGTTAGACGACTTTACTAATCTGAGTAACCTATCATTAATATTTTGGCTGAGGATTTCGGGATTAAAATTAACTTCATTCTTGACACCATAGGTCTCAGAACCTATATGGAGATCTGCTGCTACAATAAACTTTTTGTCTTCCCTCTTTGATTTACCTTCTACCAGTAGAACTGGTTCTGGGTAAAGAGGGGCAACTGAAAGGATCGGCATTCTATCGAGTGTTAATTGTGGTGATTCTGCTATTCTCTATTTATTGTTGTCATTTAGGTCTGCTGCAAATGTCTGAAGGGCAGAACTATTTACTGTTTTACAAGTACCCCATTGATGCAACCATCCTGTCCAGGACGTGATATCACTTTTGCTAAACCGGACTCTGTCTCCAGCAAGGCACCCTTGCTAATTACTCCTCTTCTTTCATAGTCCTTATTGGCTGGATTTTTCACTACTTGCAATATTTTTGTGTTAGTTGTTTTCCTCGACACGGGATCTGAGAGATTGACAAATGCACCGGACTTCACTGATGACTTCGAATTGTTACCTCTTACTCGCCTCGTTCTGATTTGATTTTCGCCAAAAAGACCCTCATTAGGATATCTGTCAATTTCAAATTTTCTACGCCCTCTCATAGCGACTTTGCGGCCTCCTGTGAACTTCCGCCCAGACAGATTTTCTATCGATTTGCGCATAAGGTCTAAAATGCTAATTCTTTATTATTAATGCTTCTACGGACTGGATCATCTAGCCCTTGTCAATTGTTAGGCTTCCCTTTAAAGTATTAACGTCCTTTATACCAAAATAATCTTGAAATTTCTTACTTGTCTTGAATATTTTAAGCCTTCCAACTTTTTCGTGCTGGACAAAACCTAACCTTTCAAGTTCTTTCAAATGAGAATAAACTTGACTGCCCCTAATTTGAACAAGCCTCCTTGAAAGAACTGGCTGTTCGTAAGCAATAAATGATAAGGTCTTAAGAGCACCTGCAGATACTATCGGCTGATTAGCAAATTTTCTAATTACAGGCGCGTATTCCGGTTTTAGCTGAAAAACAAAAGTTCCGTCCTCCAATTGGGCGATTTCCAAAGCTTTGAAGACAGTTTTCGTCTTCTTCACCAAGTCGGCGACTACCCTAAGTGTCTTTTCTCTTGAGTTTGTTCCTCCCGCTTTGACAAGCTCCTCTACTGTAAGCGGTCTCCCAGCGGAGTAGAGGGCCGCTTCAATCCTAGCGCTAATTTCATCTTGAGGAAACAAGTTGTATCTCCTAGAGTCTTTACTAGATTATCAGTTCACCCTTCAGTCATACATTCTTGAGGGTCATCTTAATGTCATCAGCCTCCTCTGGCTGCTCTATGTCCAACTTACCACTCATCCCCAAATAGAGCACTGCGATAAGAGTTCTAGCAATTTCAATAGGTTGTAGACCGGCTACTAGCTCTCTGAAAGATTTGGATCCCTCAATTCCTATAGAGGCTAAGATACGATTCTGATACTCCTTCAATATTTCCTCAAGCTTTACTAGGTATTGACTAAAGTCAAACGCAGGATTTGCTTCCAAGTCAATTTGTCTCTTCTTTTGTTTAGGATTTGCTAGTTCTGAAATCATATTTTCTAAGACATATAACAAATCCGTCAAGGATACAGGGTATGTAGATTCAATTCTAAAGGGAACTTCGATTGGCTTAAGCTCTGGTATCGTATCGTCTTTCTTGGAGTATTCCAAGCTTTTATGCTGCATTGCAATCTTTTCAAGTTCAAATATACTCTCGACTTTTATTCTATGAATCATAGCTGATGAAAGAGCAGCAAGGCCACATATTCTCAAATCTTTGATGGTAGCTCTGTTGATTATCGCAAGAAGCATCTCAAGAAGAGTCGTTATATTTATGTTCCATATGTCCTTTCGACTTACAAAATTGGGATTGAACAGTAAATTCAAGGGCGGAGTTGCTATAAGTCTCTTTGTATCATCTTCAACCTTCGGTATTTCGGTCAATTAGTCGTACTAGATATTAATCGTCTGATATAATAGGCTAGTGTTTGATTTAGAGATCCGTCAGATATATGCATAGCTTAGGAACTTTATTCGTGATAGTGCGGATTAATTTAAATAACCTATCACTACCATTTAGTCAAAGTGCAGCAACAGAATAAGATTCGTGTGGAAAGAAAACTTGTTTTGTTTCTCATTCACACACCATATGGCATAAGTTTTTTCGATAAAATAGCAAAAACCAGAGCTGCAAGAATTTACTCCCAGTTCAGTACCTATCTTATGCCACTAATTACTGCCTTAGCGGTGTTTCTTTTTGTAGTTGCAGCGATAGGCATGTTTTCGAATTCTGCTGCAAGGGAAGGAGTTCGTGATATAGGGCCACAGGCCAACTTATTAATCCCTGGACTGAACCCTTTGCTCCCGTGGACATACGGTTGGATCGCTCTTGTCGTTACGATTGTTATCCATGAAGCAGGTCATGGCATAGTGGCTAGAGTTTATAACGCTAGAGTTGAATCTACAGGATTAGTGCTTTTCCTAATATTTCCCATCGGAGCATTCGTGAATATCCAGCGAGAGGAATTAGAAAAGACCCCTCTTAAGCACAAATGTTCAATTTTGACGGCCGGTCCCCTCAATAATATGATAGTCGCGGCAGCATCGTTAATCGCTCTCTATTACGTTATGTCGACTCTCAGTCCATTACCTGGATTTGATGAGGAACCTAGTGTAATAGTTGCAGATGTCCGACCCGGATCGCTAGCTCAGCAGCTGGGAATTAATCAAGGGTCGAAAATACAGTCAATAGACGGACAAAAAATAGAAAATCTAAATGATGTGGGGGAAGTCCTTCGTTCGACGGAGGGAAAAAAAATTGAGGTTATATGGGAAGATGATAACGGAGATGTTCTTGCTAAATCTGGACAAAATGAGAACAGCTTATTAGGAGTCAGTATTAGAATGGAGACATCTCCGTCGGCTGTGTTGGAAGGTTACAAGGGAGCATTTCTCGATCCGAGAGTCTATCTATTCTTGCTTACACCCCCTACTCTGGATGGACCAATTCCCGTACCGTATTCTGACACCATGGCGTCAAAATATGAGTCAAATATATTTGGATCCTATTTTCCTGTGATCTCCAATATGCTATTTTGGTTATGGTTTATCAATTTCAATGTTGGTATCTTCAATGCTCTTCCCATAGGACCTTTCGATGGAGGACAGTTATATGCGTCACTTATTGAGAATAAACTGAAGTCAAGAAGACAGATCAACGCTGCGGCAGTAAGCAATACTATAACATTTATTTTTATTGCAATAGTACTGCTGCTCATCGCAGGACCGTATTTGTTACGATAGCTCCTATATGTTCTGAAGCTTGTTCCATATAGATGCGGATAAATGGCTGAATTAAAATCGTCATAGGTAGGAACGAATCTGCCTGACCTCCCACATAGGGTGGCAATGAAAATGAAAACCGTTCAGCGTAAAGATTCTTGTGACATGCGCGTCGGTTAAGAATGATGCGCTCAGACACATAAGTACCCCTGCGCTGCGCCGGAAATGACATCTTCCACCTGACCATGCAAAGAACGAATACCGAAAGCGAGGGAGTTATCAGATAACCAAGAATTTGCATGCGACCATTGACACTAACTAGCCCTTTATCTTGTGGACTTTGAACTGCAATATGATGCACCCTGATATTTCCAATAAATTCTAATCTTTAGATCACAATGTTAAAAAATAACTTCTAGAGTTGGTTATATTCATTGTTGCCTGATATCAGTTCTTTAGAAAAAGTTCTCATCTCTGAGCTAAGACTTTCGAGCGACGAGTCCAAAACATATCTTCTCATAGTGAAGGATGGCAAGATGACTCCGGATCGAATATCCAAGTCCCTGCAAATATCCTTACCGCAGGCACTGGGAGCCGCGGATTCCTTGGTAGAAAAGGGAATGTTGATTGAAACATCTCTCAGAGAATATGAATCACTCCATCCGAGATTTGCCGCCTCAAATAGATATAGAATGCTCTGTGAGCAGGAGAATATTGAATTCAAAAAGAACGTTAAAGTGGACAATATCGGACTGGCATTGCAGAACCATTATGAAAATGCAAGGACTAAATAATCTGTGCCTGGTTTATAGCTGTATTATAGAATATGATGCCAGAAAGTAAAAACGAGGATAAAGTAGTCTACTTTGGGGTCATCAATATAAACGAAAACCACAAAACTATCGGCGCCGTAGACATATGGCGCAGTGTTATAACTAAGGAATTATTCTGTGAAGAAAAGAGATTGGGAATATTAGATATAGTCGATTTCATTGGGATGCCCAAGATAGAAGTAGGCAAAAAATGGGCTGTCGCCATTAGCAGGAAGACCAAAGGAAGAGATCGATGGAAATTGGTTAAACTAGTTAAGCAAGGAAAAATTCAATTCTCGGGCCCTGAAGATAAAAACGTTACAGTTCAAGTAAGGGACTATAAAATTGTCGATCCAGAATGGTGGTCATTTCTTGTCGAAAAAAACATAAATCGTAATTTGGAGATTACAAGGGAACAAGATGCGAAATGACCTCTACATTTAGCGATAATTCAGAAGATATCGCTGTAGAGGTCCACGTGAATAACGTAACGGGCACAGAAATTGCGAGCAAGATCTCCGGTTGTTTTGTCATTGGAGGTGACGCAACGTTTCGATTCAAAGCAATTGCTTTCGGCAGGATAGGTGGGCACAACATCAGCCTATCTATATCTAAGAAGGCATTAGCGGATATAAAGAAAATGGGACTAGATCCGGAGTTAGTGGAGCTTAAGGTCCAAAGAAAACTGGTAGAAGGCGACATTTCTATAGAAGTTTCCAAGAAACGAGAAAACAAAAACTAATTAGATAAGGGCGCCTTCTAACGCCTTTGAGCAGTTGCAGGTGTTTCTTTCTGCAGGAATATTGCTTGCTAGGCTTGATATTATTTTTTTGGATCTTTCTATGTTGCTATTTAGAACTTCCAAGACAGCCTTGGTGCTTACAGGCGAATCTGACCAGACGTCGTAGTCAGTTATCATTGCAATTGAGACATAACATAATTGAGCTTCTCTTGCTAGTATACACTCGGGTATCAGCGTCATTCCGATTATGTCTGCGCCAAGAATATCTTTGTAAAAGATTGATTCCGCTTTTGTGGAAAATCTAGGTCCCTCTATACAAAGATACGTCCCCTTGATATGAACGTCATAGTTAAGATCTTTGATACATCCTATCGCAATATCTCTAAGTTCTGGACAGAAAGGATCAGCCATCGAGATATGACAAATTTGTCCATCCTCGTAATATGTGTAATCTCTTTTTCTTGTAAAATCTATAAACTGGTCGGACACTACTATGTCGCCTGGCTTTAGTTCCTTCTTTAGGCTACCCACAACCGAAGGAGACAATATCCTTGAAGCACCAAGTTCCTTCAGAGCCCATATATTTGCACGGCTGTTTATCTTATGGGGCGGGATCGTATGCTTCTTACCATGCCGCGGTATGAAAGCAATAGGAATTCCCATGCAGTCACCTAGGGTTATTAGATCAGAAGTTTCTCCATATGGGGTCTCTAGCTTGACTTGCTTCTTGTATTTGAAAAAGTTAGGATCATACAACCCAGTGCCGCCTATAATTCCAATTTCTGCGTGATGATTACTTGACACTATTCATACACCACTAGAGAGCAAACATCGTATCCTAATTTCCTTATCTTTGTTGCTCCTCCTATGTTGGCAAGCTCAATAACAAATGCAAACCCTACAACTTTCCCTCCTAGCTGGGATACGAGTCTCTCCGCTGCTATGGCAGTTCCTCCGGTTGCCACGAGATCATCTACTATTAGTACGTTTTGATCGCGCCCAATAGAATCTTTCTGAATTTCCATTACCGAGTTGCCATATTCGATATCATAGGATTGCTTAAGTGTTTGTCCAGGAAGCTTACCGGCCTTCCGAACCAAAACTAGTCCTTTGCCCATGGCCAACGCCAGAGCGGTTGCTACAACAAATCCTCTAGATTCTATACCGATTATAAGGTCTATATTGTACCCCCGTACTCGGTTACAAAATTCTTGGGATATGAAGCTTAAAGCATCATACCTTCTGAAGACGGGATTAACATCTCTAAATAAAATCCCCTTTTTTGGAAAGTCAGG
>DASTCR010000030.1:0-4562 GCA_035710925.1 Nitrososphaeraceae archaeon
GCCCGAGGAGCTTTTGTGAATAAGTCTTTCCGCTTGATGCGCCCTCTTAAATATCCAATGCCTATCTCGCTTTAGAAAAAGAGATCCCACAGCGGCAACGGTTGCGACGCAAGATGCTGCCGATGACCCCAGTCCAATACCATAAGGAATATCTGAGTGAATATCGATTTCAACTCCCAATTTTACTTTAGCATTCAGAGATCCACTTATGACGTCGTGGGTGGCGAAATACAAAGGATATGTAAACTTTTGTGCTTCAGACAAATTTGTTCCACACTCATCTAGCTTGTTGACTGTAAAAGACGCAGAAAAACCGGTATCGGAGCGAATAATAATTTGTGGAGATCGGATTATTTGGGCAGAGACTCTAATACGCCTGTCGATTGATGCCAAAATGGCCGGGCTCCCGTACACAACAAAATGTTCACCAAATAGCACAACTTTTGCGGGAGCAGAAGCGCGGCTCAGATTCGTAAGAATCATATAAAAAGAATGGAGGCATATCCTACAACGGAACTCGTATCTCCCGTGACATCGCCGCTAGTTGCGTACTTAAGTAACTCGCCTTTGCTTGCTCCAAGTTCTCGCGCAGCTATCATCGTTGAAGCAATTGCACCATATCCACAAGCAGACACGTGAAGACTCTCTAAAATGTCGTAAAAAAGTGATACGTCCAAAGAGATTATGGCATCGATTAATTCGCTGTCTTTCCTATGAGCTTCTGGATTTGGCTCGTAATGAGTAAAGTCGGAAGATGCAACGAGAAACCCTCGGGTTCCCTTCTCCTTTATCGCTAACGCTATTACCTTGCCTATTTCTATTGCCGTATCCTTGTCTTGTAGCATCATAATTATGGGAACGATTTTGAAATCATTGTTCCTTCTGATCAACTGAAGAAATGGGAGCTGAACTTCCAAACAGTGATCTTTGCTGTGAGAGAACTCATCTATGTCTATTACCGAGCCCTTGGAGATTTTATCAGCAAGTTCGGTGTTGACCTCCACGTCTCCCAATGGTGTTTTCCACAAGGCCTGTCGCATTGTTGCAACTCCACTACCGATACCGTAATGGTTGGGACCTATCATTATCACCGTCTCGTAATCCATATTTGAAATTTGATAGAATCCATTCGCTGCCACGCTTCCGGAGTAAGCATATCCAGCATGCGGAGAAACTATACCGTATACTTTCCGAACTGGCTTAGAAACAGACGGTATCCTGCCTGGACCAAAATCCTTATTTAAAAACGATCGCTCCAGTAATTGCTGTAGTTCAGAAGGACTGTTGGGATAAAATATGCCTGATACAGCTGGGTGTCTTGTCCTTAACCCTTTATTCACAGTGCCTCCTCTACAAGTTTGGTTTCGAAGTCTTCTATTGGTATCTTCATCTCACTGTCAGATCTAATGCTTCCTTGCTTCTTCAGAACCTCTCTGGCCAGCAGCCAATAGACGGTGGCCAAAGCCTTTCGCCCTCTATTGTTAGCCGGAATAATCAAATCAACTCGAGAAGTCACATTGTCGCTATTTGAAATAGCAACAACAGTTACTCCTGCCCTCGTTGCTTCCATTACTGCTTGCTGATCAGCCTGAGGATCGGTTACAATAACCATTTCCGGTTCCATGTAGTTGGGCAGCGAGGGATTTGTAAACGTCCCGGGCATAAACCTCCCAAATATTCCCGTAGCGCCAGTCACCTGGCAAAATTTCTGAACAGGCGTTTTCCCATATTCCCTAGCTGACGTTACCGCAACCTTGGATATGTTTGCTCTCCCAATGAATTTGGCTGCAATATCAATTCTTGCGAGCGTTTTGCTAATGTCCAATATGTACAATCCTTCGGGATTTGCACGTACTATGAATGGTGACATGTATTTGGTCCTAACGGGAGTACCAACACGGATCCCCGTGGAAAGAATCATTTTTTCAAGGTTGTCTGTTTCTGAAGCGTAATCAGTATCTTCCCCTTGTGCATGGCCTATCTGAGAACTGTCATCATCTTGCTGGACTGCGACAGTCTCGTTTTCAGGTCGTTCAGGATCTTCGTTAGGAGTCTGGCTACCTTGCAGCATTGGCTCCTCGTTAGTGTTCTCGCTTTCAGTCTCTTGTTCGTTCTCTAAAGTCATGCTAAAAAGACAGATCTGCCATTCCATCTATTAAATCATACTCTGCAAGACGAACGAGTTCATTTAATTTGGCGACTCGTTCACCTCCAAGTATTCCGGACTTTAGCATCTTGGATCTGGTGGCGATTGCGATATGAGAAATATGTGAATCCACCGACTCTCCGGATCTGTGAGAGGTCACAAGTTTCAGTCCCTTTCCATCGCATTCATCTGCAAAAAGAAGAGCATCATAAAGCGTACCTGCCTGGTTGACCTTTAAGATAGCACCGCTACATGCGCCATATTTAGAAGCAATGGTTACACGATCCCTATTGGTAACTAGCATATCATCGCCTGTGACGAGACAATTCCTATTTTTCTTCGTTAGCTCAGCCATGCCTAGGAAGTCTTCCTCATGAACGGGGTCCTCAACATATATGAGAGCATACTTTTGGATTAGTGAGTTGACATAATCAATTTGTTCGTCAGTGCTGCGCGACGATTGTTCTCTTTTATATTCATAATATTGTTTGTTGTTGTTCCATAGAGATGAGCTTGCAAAGTCTATCCCAAGACCTATATCCTTGCCAATTTCGAAACCAGAATTCTTTATGGCTTGCTCTGCAAGTTCCAAAGCCTTTTCATTATTTGTTCTAGGGGCCCAAGCACCTTCGTCTCCTCTGCCATATGTAAAACTCTTATCAACACTTTCAATGACCCGCCGGAGTTCGAGGTGCACTTTGAAATTCATCCGGAGGGCTTGCGTAATATCTTTTGCTCCTAAAGGACAAACAAGAATTTCCTGTATGTCTGGAGTACCAGGTCCAGCATGGGCGCCTCCTCCCAAAATATTGCCAAGTGGGAAAGGATTTTTAAAGGATTTTTCCTTGCGGAGTACACTCACTAACGGAACACCTAAGGCCTTTGATGCAGAATCAACCGCTGCAATACTTAATGCGTAAGCTACTGATCCACCCAGTTTGCTATAGCAAGGGGTGTTATCTATTGACTTAATAATTTCGAAAATAGCTTTTGGATCAGAGGCTTCAGCACCAATGAATCTTTCTGCATTAGATCGAAATACCTTTATCGCTCTATTGGGGTCATCATCCGGGAAACTTTGTGCCTCGTGTTTGCCTACACTTGCACCTGATGGTGCGCAGGCTCTCCCAAGATGATTGTTATCTGTGATTATATCAACTTCGACAGTTGTATTCCCTCTGCTGTTAAAGACTGTTCTTCCAGTGAGCTTAGTGATTAACGGCATCGAGGGATCTAATGGTATGATGACTATCCTATTCTACTTCAGATTGAATTTCAGACATTCTCCTTCTTAAAGCCTCGTAATAAGGAATAACCTGATAGATTGTCTCAACACTAGAAATAAGCATCCGCCTACAACAGTATCTCCTTATGTTCAGTGAATCCATTACCGTCGCTGGATCCTCGCCCCCTCTAACTCTGTTAGTGTCCTCTCCGTACTTGTGCGCAACTAGGTTTCCGCACGTAAAGCATCTTACAGGCACTAGCATAATACGTAAGTCACCGCTCGCGAGGTCTATAAAAACTATTGGAATGATTCATTGTCTCCTCCAATCATCGGTTTTCCTTATGAAATGGCATTTGATCTCACTTTCATCATGGAGGTAATATTCAAATTGGTGAGTTGAATGGTTTTTAGGATAAGCGGGAGTCGCCCAGCTTGGCCAAAGGCGTAAGACTGAGGCTCTTATCCCTTAGGGGTTCGTGGGTTCAAATCCCATCTCCCGCACCTATAGTATGACTAAAATCATTGCATAGAAGAATTAGCAATACTCAGGAAGGGAGCAGAATAGCAAAGTCTTTTGCCTATAACGGGTCTAAGATACATGATAGCGGCTTTAATATTGGGTACCATCTTAGCGTATACTAGTGGAGCCACACATTAAAGAGCTAGAAAAAAGCCAGAAACTGTATGGTTTGCTTAAAGCTCAGTATCAGGCAGAACGCGAGGAACTGGCACACTATATTGAACTTCTTGGAAGTGTCCAGAATTCCCTGATAAGAAGCTACTTTCGAACTCTGCTTAGCGATGGACTTAAGCATATAGAGTATATATCAGGAATCATGTCGGACATTGAGGGAGCAAGTAGTGCTGCAGGGTTGACATCTGAAGGAATAAAAAAATCTATTTCTGAAGAAAGGGAATCAAGAGAACTGCTTCAGTCATGCCTCGAACTAACTGAGAAGCCTGAAGTAAAATCAATTTTGACTAGCATTATCGTAGACGAGGATCATCATATTAAGATTCTCGAACATGTGGATCAATTAGTTCGATCGTATTCAGAATAGTGGGCAACATTGAAGTGGTGTCGTAAATTCTGAGATCTGCATTTATTATATGCTTTTAGATGTTTCTATTATTGGGATTTATTCACAGATACAGATGGTTCTGATCGGTTTTTTTAGAACTAAATGT
>DASTCR010000031.1:0-3983 GCA_035710925.1 Nitrososphaeraceae archaeon
ATGCTCCTGTTATACCTAGAACGATCTCGGGCTTTACCTTGAACCCTCTAGTCTCGTCCTCAAAGAATCTTAATAGTCCGGCACTGGACGCGGGAAGAGGAGCATTTTTCTTTTTACTCATTATTGCAACAGATATGATGATATAAGCATATTAAATACATTCCGGGACTTGTCTGCGTTGTTACAGTGTCCGTTTGTATCGTAATGACGATGGCAATCGCCCTATTTGGAAGGCCAAATAATACAGGAAATACGACTAAGAGGCACAATAACTAGAGCAAGTCTTACTTTCATTATTTTCGATAATCATCTTGGTCAAGATTGCTGATCTGAGAGGCTGATAAGCCCCTTGGTAACCAAGCTTATATTGTCAGGGTCAATGTAGTAAATAATCCTACAAACGCTCGACTTCTTTTGCCTTTTTTAACAACTTCAGCAAAATGCTTATTTTTTTGGCTTCTAGTCTCAGCGTTTCTATATCATACTCTTCTTCTTTTATTCGTGTAAATTCTCTTGTTATTTTGTCTATGAGCAACAAGGTTGCATGTTTCAGACTTCCTTGTTCATCTGGTGTTTCCGTTTTTCTAAGAGAATCTTTGAATTCGTTATGTTCTTGCATGTTTGGTTCCATCTCGGGAATACGCTGCGGCGAGCTCGGTACGTCACGCCCAGTGCGTCTCCTGAAATGTTTGTTCAGGGATTTTGTACCTTCTCCGTCAGATGAGTAGGATGTGCGACTTCCTTCTCGGAGATGGGCCTGTTGTAGCGGTTGCTCTTCCTTTAGTCCGGCGTCTGACTTTTCAAATTGATTCTTTTCGTTTCCGCAGTTTATACATGTAACCTTATTCCGAAACCTTACCTGTACACCATTGCACAAATCGCAAGGTTCATCGATAAGGGTCCCTCCTTTTGTCAGCAACGAGGCAGCCTCTTTCAGCTTTGCTGAGTCTCGGTCTTTGTCATCAGCCGACATATAGGTTGTAATATTGCAACTTAGGGATTTATATGATACCAGATCTTTTACTATGCGATAGTTGCGCTAGAATCCTTGTAGTCTTTGATAGACTATGCTCGAGACTGCGCAAACTAGCACACAAAGAAATGCAGTTGCAGAATGTTCGTATCTTCTTTACTCTTGTTCACTTAGGCTCACTTCTGCGTATTCTCAAAGCAGGCAAGGCTTAATAGTCAGATTAGGAAAATTTATTTTACCATAAGATGGCGGTTATATGCAAGAAATGCGGTCTTCCTGATGATCTTTGTGCTTGCGGTGAACTGGAGAAAGAAGAAACAAGAATTGTGGTCCGCCTTGAGACCAGGCGATTTTCTAAAACTACCACCCTGATTGAGGGCATTGATCCAAAGTCCAGTAATGTAAATACAATGGTTAAGGAGCTAAAGAGCAAATTTGCATGTGGTGGGACAGCGAAGGCCGGGTTTATAATGTTGCAAGGAGATCACCGAGAAGATGTTAAGGGATTCCTCGTAAAAAAGGGTTTCACAGAATCTGCAATAGAAGTACAATAAACAATAACCTCTGAAATAACAATTCTGAGTTCCGTTTGGTCAACTTTCCTCATCGCGCTTGTATTGTATATATTTCGACGACTTAACCACAATAATAGTGCCGAACTAAATAACAACGGGCTGGAACACACCATATTAGAGTGACATGAAATTAAAGCACCGAAAGGACGATATATCTCAAAAGCGGCCAGCTACTTTAATAGACAAGATAATCTCCATTTCACTCGGTTGAGAAAGTGCAGTTGAACCAGCAGAGTTGAGTTGAGTGAATCGAGTTTGCGACGCCTAAAAAGTGCTATAGCCTAAGATGCATTTTGAGGCCCTTGTACCTGTTTCTGATAGTGACCTCAGTCACACCAGCCGCTTCTGCTACATCCTTCTGAGTTTTATTTTCGCCATTCATCACACATGCGACGTATAGTGCAGCAGCCGCAAGTCCCATAGGATCCTTACCTGCAGAAATTTTGCCTTCCTCGGCTTTCTTCAAAATTTCTAAAGCCTTTCGCTTGGTCTTTTCTGATAATCCGGCCTTACTTGCAATCCTAGCAACACATTTAACGGGATCAACAACCGGCATTTTCAGGTCCAGTTCTCTTATTAATAATCTGTAGCATCTGGCGACGTCTTTTTTCTTAATGTTACTAGCATTAGCTATGTCTTTTAGGGTCCTTGGTGTTTCTGTATCTCTACATGCAGCGTAAAGCGCAGCTGCAACTAATGCTGAAATAGACCGGCCTCTTACGAGTCCCTTTTCTAGGGCCTTTCTGTAGACGTATGCTGCCTTTTCTATTACGGCGTCGCCAACTGCAAGTTTGTCCTTCAGTCTATCCAACTCACTAAATGCCTGCCTGAAATTCCGGTCTACTGGTTCGTGCACCTGGCTTCTGCTATCCCAGGTCCTCAATCGCTCTATCGTACTTTTCATTGAAGCAGAGAGAGGTTTTCCTGAAGCGTCTTTGTCGATGGGGCCAATAATCGTCGCAAGACCCATATCGTGCATGGCCAGAGAGGTTGGTATACCAGCCCTGCTTCTATCTTCGTGCTCTTCCTTCGAGAATGCGCGCCATTCAGGGCCAGTCTCCTCTATACGTTCATTTATAACAAATCCGCAATTCCCACAAAACATCTCCCCGCTTGAATTGTCGGTGACCATAGGCCCCTTACCGCAGCGTGGACATCTATCGCCAAACATAGCAACGTCTTTAACCAATTCTACCACCATAAAACCCCGACTTTAAATTAATCTCATATAAATATTTTATTCTATTATATAAATATTATCAAACCTAATTGACTACTTGTAAACAGTCTTTCAGTACCAGAATGTTTCTCTGAGAGGATCATTATACTATTCCTGCAGCCATGCATAATTAGTTCCAATGCAGGTACCTGACCGAAGGCCCGAGTCCGAATATTAATTAAAGGAAATGGTTCAAAACATGGTAATGAACGAATTGCCCCAAAGAGTCCCAAGGTCTTTTATTGAACATAATGAAGAGTGGTTACAAACATCAGTTGTATCTGACTCGCACTTGCTCCGGTGGAACAAGAAAGGAAGCAACCTATTTGCGACAAGTACGCCTGGTAGCCCATACTGTGACATACACGAGGAAAACGAAGCGTCGGTTGGTCCTTTCGGAGGGCCCGGACTATCATCTGAGGTGGAACAAAATAGCGTATATGGTTCTAGTGCTCCAGGCGTAAATGATTTGCGCTCCTCGGGGGATATGCTTGCCAAAATGTTAAGACAAGATACGCGGCATTCCCATCAAGCAACTAACATTAGGAACTATTTATCAAGTGCTTACCTCAACCCGCGGCTGAAATTGGGCCTGAAAAGTTTCCCGCCTTATTTCAAAAAATGACCACTGCTGATTTGAGTCTGTCATATAACGGACGGATAGTCCGGCAAAATTAGAATAGTCTAATCCCAGAAGTTCAAAACCAAGACATATGAAAGTCTGAACGTAAAACTTGTCATATTCTTCTTTATACGTTTGTGTCTTTGCGCTGCTGATTCTTTTATCTTCATTCTATTCCGCTGGCATCTTTCTTGTATCAACTCATGGTGGCATAGCTAACAACTCCCCCCCGGCTGATCCGAAGAATGGATCATTTGTAGAAACGGTGAGGTTCATACGGTATACCGACCAGAACAGGGCATTAGAGGAAATAAAGCAGGGAAAAATTGAGATATATTATTTTGCGATTCCTTTAGAAGTTGTATCGGAGATGATGAGCAATCCGTCTGTTCAGATATACGACCGAACGGCAGGCTCATTTGGATTACTTTTCAATCCCGCCCCATCCAATGACAGCGGCAAGTCGCTTAATCCGTTTCAAATAAAGGAGGTACGCTATGCAATGAACTTTCTCATAAATCGTGAATTTGTTGTGGATGAGATATTGAAGGGATATGGATCTATACTAATTGATCCATTTGGTCAGTATTCGCC
>DASTCR010000032.1:0-4295 GCA_035710925.1 Nitrososphaeraceae archaeon
TATTATTATTATTATTACGGAGTCTTTACCTCGATTCTTCATCGGGCCTTGCGTATACGTATCTCCATATCTTTAAATCCTCATACGTATCACCAATGATTTATCCCTGAGTATGGAAAAGGATAATAAACGAGACAACAAACAGGTGGGAACACAATCCAAAGAAGATAAAGAAATTGACGATTCTGACTATCATCGCCAAGCTGACTTTGAAGATGAAGGTGAAGAAGAAATATCCGGCGAAGACTAGACGCCATGTGAGTAACAAGAAAGTAAGAATTAGAAGAGTAAAGTCAAAAGATAGTGATCCGCTTTGTTAAAGCGATCAAATTTGAATTAAAGCAATGGGGATTATTTACTTTGGCAAAGTGTGATAATCAAAAATACAACTTGAACATATTACTTCAGCTTACCTGTTTTCTCTTACTGCAAGTCCAACATCATTCTAATTTCCTTCCGTCAAGTTTAGATCCTCAAAGATCTTTTCAAGTCAGTATTTTGCCATGGGTTAACCACGCTTTACATTCTTCGATTTCCCTAACCATTGCCTCCTCCTCAGTTAAGAATGATAATTTTGATTCATCGTTAGTGGTAAGCTAAACACAATTAAGTTAATGCAAAATACAAGTAGAATCGGGAGATTAAATTCAAAGGTAATAGCAGTATACTTGAAAGTACCCGTTTATAGTTAAGGATTAATCGAAAAATACCTTTTAGAATCCTCATATTTCCATAATAACATGTTATGGATTTTTTCCTACCCTTTCAATTACTGTTAAAGAATTATCGGGGGATAACCACACAAAGTAAGTATATAATTCTTATAATACGTAATTGCTATTAGTAGTAAACTATATGACTGGAAAAAAGGCAACCAATGTTGCAAGGGAAGTTATTACTGATGGAAAGAGCCAGGTTAAACCTCTGACAAAGGTTATTCAAAGTGATGCAAAATTGAATGCCCCTATTCTTATTGCAGGTTTCCCGGGTGCAGGTATGGTAGGATCTATTAGTACAAGTTACATTATTGAAAAGCTGCATATGCATCAAATAGCGTGTGTCGAATCAGATTATATTGTACCCGGCGTTATTTATGTCGGAGGAAAACTTAGGCATCCATTCCGATTGTATGCAAACGAAGATGGAACAGTATGTGTGTTAGTATGTGAGTCGCCCATAATGATCCAAGGAATTCGTTCCGTATTGGACACAGTGATGAAATGGGCCTTAAATGCCAAATCCACAGAAGTTATAGTATTAGATGGCATTTCTATACAAGGCATATTTGAAGGACAAAGAGAACCCATGATACTGTCAAGTGACGGTCAAGTAGCCGACAACGCTAATCTTCTTCACGATGAAGAATACAACAATAACAATAAGAAAAGTTTTTTCAATACAGCATTTATTGGAGGGACTGCTGGAGGACTCCTATCATCATGCTTGTCAAACGGTCTTGCATGCAAAGCCCTCCTTATAGCAGCAACCAGTGGTATACCAGATCCTGAAGGTGCAGCAATACTAATCGAGTCTGTTGCCAAGATAGCTGATAACCAATCATTGAAAATAGATACACGAGAGCTCAGAGAACAAGGTGTAGAGTTAAAACGACGAATGGAACAAATAATGAGATCAGTACAGGAACAACAACAGGGGCAGCGAGGACAGGATCAACAACCAGGGCAGAATGCTGTTGGAGAAGGAGTCATTATGTATGGCTAATACAAATCGGTTTATCAGTTATCTGTCCAAAAAATAAGAAAGGTAATTTGCACAATTTTATAGTTATTTAGGAAAGGCTCCTCTTTCGTTATCATAAAAGGTTAGTATTCTTGTTCTAACTAATTTATTAATGACCAAGTGATGGATGATTATACATCATGCAGTCATCAAACGAAAAGAAAGTTTTGATAGTAGATGATGAGCCGGACGTAACTGGAACTTTTAAGGTAGGATTAGAAGAAAGAGGATTTAAAGTGGAGACATTCAACGATCCAGAAATGGCACTTTCTAATTTCAAACCTGGCAAGTACGATATACTACTTCTTGATATCAAAATGCCAAAAATGAATGGCTTTGAATTGTATGAAAAAATAAGAAAGATAGATGGTGATGCCAAAACCAAAGTATGTTTTATAACTGCTTATGAGGTTTATTATCAATCATTAAGGGAACAGTTCCCAGAAACTAAAATAGAATGCTATATCAAGAAACCTATACAAATAACAGATCTGTCAAAAAGACTGCACGCAGAGCTGGCCGAAAAACAATAAGGTTAACCATACTGAGACTCTGTAATCTCGACGTAATCAGCAGCAGTAAGTCTTATTGCAATATAATTTAAAGGAATTGCAAAGTCCATTATTTGCATTAATTATATAATTTGGATAATTCAGTATACAATTGGATAGTGTATCTCTAATTGACTCAAGTCGTGAGCCCTAAAATTTGGTTCAATATATTCGATTGCAAATTAATTAACCATCTACTTTTATTTGCTTTTCTTCTGCAAGTTTTTCGATTCGCTTAGCAAAAGGATGGTCAGGGTGCTTTAGGACGGTAAGAAATTCCCGTCTGCTGAATTGAATATCACAATAACAGGGGATAGAACAAATGATATCCATTCCCACATCCTTTGACAACAGATCACCCACATCGTCCTCGTTTTCGTGCTGCTGCTGAATTGCAATGGTGGAGGCAGGTTTGTTGCCCACTTCGGTGAGATGTTGAGACGATGAAGCTGCAAGACTGGGTGCCAATTCTCCAGATAGTGGAGATGGAGGAGGAGGAGTGCAATATCCTACAACCCTATTTAACACGAGATATGATTTTGCGCCAAATTTAGAAAAAGAACTGTAGATATCTCCAGCCATTTTTTTAGTACCGTCAATGTCCAAATTATCCATCTTTAATGTGAGAAACAGCGTATCTGCAACAGCGAGCGCATTAATAGACCAATATCTTATTCCGGGGCTGGTATCAATTATAATATAATCAGCATCGTAGTTTGAAATTATTTGCTCCCGTAAAAGCACGAATCTTCTAAGCAATTGAATCTTTGAGCTGTCCTGCTTGCCAGCACCATCAAGTCTGTAAATTTCCTCCTTTTTCGGGTTGCAAAATCCAACATACAGTTTACCACCATTACCATTATTGGTACCACCACCACTCCTAGGAAGTACTGTCGATGTAAGATCCATTAAAATTTCCTCAACTTTAGCATTGTTCCACAAGAAGTCATTAATCCATTTCGCAGGCTCCATATCAAAATAGGCCTGAAGGCTAGGTGCATAAACATCCAAATCTAAAAGGAAGACACGATATCCTCTTTGAGCTAATAGGACAGCAAAATTAGAGGCTATTGTTGTCTTTCCTGTGCCACCTTTATAAGAATGAAAGGCGATGCATTTAGTCATCCTCTTTTGAGTATTTTGTGAATTGTGTATATAGACATTGTGGATGTCCGTGCTTACAGCGGGAAGAAAACTGCTACTTGTTCAAGCCAAAGCCAAAAGTTGCATATCTTCGTTATGATTTGCCCGAGGACAATACTAAAATGACTAATTGGTTCAAAGAAAGTGCAGTGCTAAAATATAAGAAAATGCTTTATCACTCCTGAACTAACGATTCATAAAGATAGGTCGTATAAGAGAAATTGAGCCGAATCTATAATTTCGAAATTATTCATAGTTTCGGATAGCTCGTTTGTCAGATATGAGAATATTTGTAGTTGGTTTGAATTGTTGTGGCGGCGGCTCCTGGTATTATCATTATCGTAGTTCTTCTTATTGTCTGAGAGTGACACGGCATAAAGATCTATGCAATAGAATAGAAGAGCTTGTAGTTTAGACGTTGATGTTGAATCCAAATAGACTATTTGAAAGACTTCTGTTTTATCCCAATAACCAGTATAATTGATAATCGCGACTCCTTCTATTATTTTGTTATCGTTTTCGATTATGATTATATTTTGATGTTTTATGAAATCAACTATTTTTTCATAGCTGAGATAATACCATCTCCATGCTTCGAAGTACATTTCTCCTGACAGATGATATGTTTCAGAACATCGTAGGTAATCCCAAACATTATCCAAATCCTCTATAGCAGCTATTCTAATTTTCAGCGCGTTCTTACTTTGGTTACTAATACTAATTCGGCTGTCTTTGCTGCCATTTAGCTGAATATTGTAATATCCCCATTTTGAAATGCTGTTGAATCCTTTTTTTTCAAAAAGGGATCTGGAAGCCGTATTATTAATTGAGATAATTGCTGATGCTTCTATGGCTCCCATG
>DASTCR010000033.1:0-4731 GCA_035710925.1 Nitrososphaeraceae archaeon
GGTAGTAGCCGGTACTTCATTGGTCTAATTCTTTTGGATAACCAATATCGAAGGATTATGCTAATTTCGTCTGTAATGTACGGAGTTGTTTTTGGTTTTCTATCTCAGATTTTTATCTACAACAATAGTATTTCATTTTTCGAGCAGGGGATTACTGTTCCTTCTGTTAACGTTGTTCCATGCTGTAATATTCCAGGTTATGTTCCAATGATTTCTGTCTATCTAACGGATCACTTTTTGGTTCTTGTAATACCGATTAATATTATCCTAGCCATTACAGTTTCAGTACTAGTCGGTTTCAACATCGCATTAAGTTTCCACACTTTTAAAAATGCAAGAATCTCAAAAAATAAGACACCATTAATCCAAAGCATAGGATTGACAGGCGGATTATTTGTAGGTTGTCCGACTTGTGCAGGCAGTATATTTTCGGCATTATTGGGAATAAGTGCAGGAACAAGCATTGCTGTGCTTGCACTATTTCAGACATTCTTCATCGGTGTCACCATTCCTGCTTTGCTCGTTTCTCCACTTCTCATGATTCGTACAATTCAAAGAAAGTCTTTTAGATGCTAGAGCGATTTATCTTATTGTATCCATTCTATTCATCTTTTATTAGATTTAGCCAGGAGGTTTTGTTCAAAGGTTGGCAGTATTTTCGAAATGCTATCTAGGTACATTTGTACATGAGGTTCTGCGATCCACATTTTTTCGTTCTCAAATAGATAACCATATCTCTGTGAGCTGCCAATTTTTTCGCGTGCTTGAAGGACTTCAAGATAATTCTTTGAAATTGTAGATTCATCAAATCCGTGCTTGCGAGCTATCGTATCAAATATCGCATGCATACCAGATCCGTGCTGGGCTGCTTCTTTTACGCGATATGCAATATTCTTGGGAATACCCAGGTTCTGCGCAAGCTTTCTGTGAACATGTTTGCCAAGTTTGTCCTTCGCGCCCTTTATATTCAACTTAAGATCCATTCCCATTGAACATCTAATTACTCCAATGTCAAGAAAAGGCTCGCGCATCTCTATACTATGCGCCATAGTAATCTTATCCTCTCTCTCAAGAGTTTCTTTATACAATAAAAGTAAGTCCTGGGTCATGTGATCGCGTAGCTTTTGATATCCTTCCTTTTCCACTACTCTTGCATACCAAGCGTAACCTCCAAAAAGTTCATCGGCAGCCTGACCACTAAACATCACATTAATTCCGTCTTCGTGTGCAAGCTTCACTGCTGCATAAACCGGAATTGCAACCTCTATCTGTCCTGCGTTGGTGTCTTCTATTGTATTGATAACCTCAGGAATCATCTGTTCGACTTCATCCTGACTAAGCTCGTTAACCCTCAGTTTAAGGTCAAGCTTCTTTGCTATTTGTCTCGCATACAAAATGTCATTTGAGCCACGAACCCCACCAGTATAGCAGATAACATCGGAAACCATTTTCTTTGCAATCCATGCAATAATTACACTATCTATTCCACCAGAAAAGATTATGCCAACTCTATCAAAATCCTGCGTTCGTTTTTTCATAGACGCCAGTAATGCATTTTTATAGAAACTGATCGCCGAAGCCATTGTGTGGATCTTTTTAGCCGGCTGTATAGGCAGATTGGCTATTTTGAACTCCTGTAAAGTGCCATCTGGGGAAATGACTACCGCATGACAAGGAAGTACCCTTTTTGTTGGTTCTTTTATTCCTATCTTCCAAAGAGCTTTGCGTTCAGACGCAAACGCAATAAATCTTTCATTTTCACCATAATAGATTTGCCTTACACCCATTTTGTCCCTAACAAGAGCAAGTGTTCCTGATTCTTCTTCTTTGACGACAAACGCGTATACACCATCCAACTCCGCGACAGTTTTTTTGATTGCATAGAGCAAATCATTTTTGTTATGAAAGTAATCTTCTATTAGATGAACAATTACCTCACTATCTGTCTGGGTACTGAACTTGTGGTTGTTAATTAATCTTTTTCGAATCCTTTTGTAATTGTAAATCTCACCATTGTGTTCTACAGTAAACCTTCCGTCACAGCTACGGAAAGGCTGTTGTCCACAAGTACCCCCAACTATCGCTAGTCTGACATGCCCTAATGCACTGCTTCCAGAAAGCTTGTGGTACCTCAGGTTTGAAAATGAATCTGATTGTATACTATTCTCGTCGGCTGCTATCCCTGCTCCATCGGGACCACGGTTTGTCATACAAGAAAGCATTGCGCCGACGAGTGGCACAACGTTCTCATTCTTTTTGCTTAAAATACCTCCTATTCCACACATTATATTTATTAACTCCGTATTCGAAGCCCGAGAACTTTTGCTACGGTCAGCATAGATCCGACTTCAACTACAGAACTATAGTATATTCAATGACTTAAAAGCGTTTATAATTTAATTGTCTACATATAATAAGGAATTTTTTCAGTCGGTTTCGAGTTTGCTCATACAGAATGAGCGAAACTCGTGGCCCTTTCGTAAAGCATCTTTGCGAACTGATGAATATCTATGTCTTTGAAAGGGCTAATCTTTTGCAAAACATCTGGTTCTTGTCCTTCAGACATCATCTCTCTCGAATTGAGATCCTCGATAATCTTTTCACGAAGTTTGGGATGACAAATTTTGCTATGATAAATAGAGCCGAGAGATTCATTGAACATTTCTTTCAAGTGCTCATCTCCTTTCTCTTCGTGAAAATGTGGGTTGCGAGTCTCAACCTGCATTACTTCAACTCCTCTATCCATTGCTTCCTGATATTCAGTCGGAACAATCCCGCCAAATTCTTCTAATACATTAACAATCTCATATGGTTCCACAGAAAAACCAGACGAATAAGTCAAGAGTTCGGCCAATTTCAGTGACATACAGTGTTCACCTGAATTGCCTGTACGCATAATTTCAGTTTCAAATCCGGTATAGTAAGATATCAATGAGTTCAGATACTGGTTTGTTATTTCGGAGACTCTTCCCCACTTTGAAAAATACACACCACTCTCTGACACTTTTGGTTTATAAATCCATGATATGCGGACCATCGTATAAGGCGTGTTGGACATTGCGATCCCTGAAGCGAATATCTTTACGTATTCATTAACAGCCCCGGGCACATAATTATCGGCATCTATGAATCCCACATATTCCTTGCCTGCAGCTTTTGCAAGCAACATTCCGATTATCATGCCTTCTGCCTTGCCATTCCTAATTGTGTCATCAGGGCCAAAAAGACCATTATAGTTAACGTGCCTTAACGCCTCAGATAACCCCGGATCCTTCTGGTGCAATATCAGTGCGTTCCTGCCCACAAAACGGTTAAATTGCTCTAGTGCTTCCTTTTCTAGTTTATACCTATCTACTGGCTGCCTAGGACTGTTGGAAATGATAATTGTTAGGCAATCGTGCGGGATGCCACTCAATACTCCCTCAAGTAGCTTCAGACGTTCTCCTTTAATTGGTATAACAATTGCCATTTTCCTTTCAATCTCTGATATCTCCTCATTGCCTATCCGTCTGATAAACTCAGACGTCAAACCACCATTATTAAATCCTGAATCCAGTTCATAGACACGCTGGACTCCGTGTAAACTTATAGCTCCAAATCTCTCTGTATATCGTGGCAGATCCAGTTGCATATATAATCAGAATACTGTAATTCGTGCATATTAACTATATAGGAATATAAGTAGACAATAATATTAGCAACGCAATAAAAAATGTCTTAACCGGCTGGTTTCTTAACATTCATTATAATAAAAAAGTCTCAAGAGTTTCTATTTTTGTTCTGAGTAGTCAATCGACCCTGATTCGGATCTAACCCTAACCTCAACGAATTATCCAAGCCTCTAGCTAAATGTTGAGTCTCCTGCGGTTTCCTGCACTACATTTGTAAATGTCTTTTCTCCATATATTCTAAATACTTTTTTTTGCTAGTTGTCACATGAACAATCCAACAATTAAAAGCGCATTCAACTATTTGGTGGCGACAATAACAGTCGTTATGATATCAGTGACCGGCCTTCTCACAACGACTAACCAAGTAAACCTGGCCCATGCCGAGACAGGAAAAGGAGAAGATATCTTCAAAGTCATCATGACAATATTCGAGGCGGATAAATCAAAAGGGGATATAGTTGCAATTGTTACTGCTAATAATGGTGAAGCATCAAGGGTAAAATTCCTAGACACAGACATACTATCTGCTTCTAATCTTACTGGTATGCCTACTGCTACGGCAACAAGTCCTAGAGCAGGCGGAGGCATTATAGAATATGTTGCCACATTTCCTAATATTACCGTAAGTACGGGTGCTGAATATAAGGCGTGTGTAATAACAACCATAGGTTTAGAATTAACATGTACAACAGGAAATAATTCGCCTGCAACAAGACCAGAGTTTGTAGATATATCATTAAATGCCACCGGCAGCCCCGAGGAATCTGCGACAGAGGAAGAACCGGAGACAGAAGAAGATTGATGGAGCCATACCTAACTGAGATATAAGTTACTTACAAATAGCTACAGGAAGAAAAATAGGGCATCAGGATACAGGTTGGTCTAAGGCTGTCCTGCGGGCTTGTGAGACCCATTTTGCCTTAGAAATTATACCGTTATAAAATGCTAAAGAATTCTAAGACATTATCCTCTTATTTATTTCAGCCAAACTACAGATTCTTATTATGTACTTTTTTCATAATCTTAAACAGTATGTCCAGAAAAGACGGGCAAGAGAAAG
>DASTCR010000034.1:0-2939 GCA_035710925.1 Nitrososphaeraceae archaeon
AATAGGTCAAGGAGTGAATACGTTTATTTCTGGGGTTAAGGCTGGCATTGATAAGTTAGGTATAACACCTATTGTAGAGACCTCCACAGATAATGCCCTGAAGATTGCTGAAAATGCGTCTCGAAATATAATCGGAAACTCGCCTTCAATGACAAAATAATCCCATGCTCTCTGAGTCGATCCTATATCATGTTTTATCCTCGTACTCTTAGCCGTGGACTACTCAGAACCAGAAAATGATTATGCATACATTTTATCCTAATTTTCCAACGCTTTAGATTAAAAACAGGGCATACGTTATATATGCGTCGCTGCCAAATTGACACGTGGTACACTTGCCCTATTATGCTATTATGCTATAATGGTTGAGCTTTTGTACATCATTAAATTCTATATTGTGCTGTACTTAACAGATCATGAATACAATTAAGAAAATTGTGTGGATAATTAAGAATATATTTTCTACCAGAAGGAAAAAGTATGTAGAAAGGTAGTCAGGACTTGTCTCCGCAACAGGATGAATACAAAGATACCGAAAACGCCTTTCATCTAAGGCAGATTAGACACCAAAAGTTATCAAGTTCCCGTATTCTTAAGTAGGATTTCGAGTTAGGATGAAAGAAACAATACGTCGGCGCGCGTCATTAGACACAGCCACATCAGAGGAAAAGTCCAGAAAGTATAGGCAAGGGTTCAGGCATTAAAAGAGATTATAGATTCTGGCATTCTGTCACTGCAGCTTCGATAGGTATGGCTATTAGTATTAACCATATTATGAATGTAAGGCAGTTGTATTTGCAGTACCGGTCTCAGAAATTTTTCCTATTTCTACACTACATTGATGTATAGGTAAATGGAAAGCAATGAGTGGTGTGAACAGCTATTTTACTAGATAATTTTGAAAACCACCGAAGGATTATATACTTACAAATGTATAGTTACTAACATTATGTTAGAATTAAGCGAGGATTACCAAATCAGGTATACCGCATACGAAAAGAATCCTGAAAGTTATATTGATACAGAAAACTCTAATTCTAGTTCATCACTTAAAGCTAGGGCTTCCAACCGTGAGGAGGAAAAACAGCTGCAATACGGAAATAAAATACTACAATTAGTAGATTTCAACCAAGCATTCGAATTAGTGAAGTCTGCTGTTGAAGATAAATTCAATATGCACAGAGCAGGACTAAGCTTGGTACTTCAAGGGTTGCCAACTAAGCTTGGAGCGTATCACGTTCTGGGTTCCAACTTAATCATAGTAAACAAAAGGATTTTGGGCATAATTAAAACCCACAAGTCTGTTGAAGAATATAATTCCTACCTTTTTATGGTGTTAACTCATGAATATCTGCATAGTCTTGGTATCGTAGACGAAATCCAGGTTAGAAAGATGACATATGCATTACTTGTCTCATTAGTAGGAGAACAGCATATAGCCACCAGGATGGCAAGACATCAACCGTGGGATTTGTTTCCGGAATTAAGTCTTTTCAATGACAATAGCTTTGAACAAAAGTTTGAGCTAATAAAGAACTTTGACAGGACGACTCAATCTTATATTGGATGAACAGTATAAGCAGGCAATTTCAATCTAGTCACTCGGTCTATAACATGCCGTCTTTATGAAGTTTATCTAACACGGGAATCAACGATTGGCCTATCTCCCTTTGCCCCAGCATGATGAGCGAATCAATCCCCAAGACAAGTGAAAGCATATTCCTATCTTCTCTTGCAGTATGCACTGAATTCTCGATTATCCCCAATTCTGAAGTATTCAGTTGTAACCATTGTTTCCATTGCTTAGCTCGTTGAAGGTTTTCTTGTAATTCGCTTATAGCATAATCTAGATCAATCTTTTCTTTTCCTGCCTCACTATCAAGCAAATTAAGCCTAAGCATAGGGATCATAAGATTTCCCCCTCTAACATTCTCATGCTTCTTATTCATTTTCTCAATGATCTCATCTTCTTCTCCTTCCTGCCAGTTACCATTCCCACTTTTCTCATATTGTTCTAAATTGTAGTTTGGGAAAAAGTATCCTGATAGGTAGTTATTTCTATCATATACCTTGTATACGGTGTCTTCATATTCAAACTTCCATCTAAATTCATTCTTCATTTTTAATATCCTGATTAATTTTGTTGAAGGGTACTTCCCACAGGAATGTTTACAAAAGATTCATTTTGCATGTCTGTTAACACCTAATGGAGCGGCATTATTTGTAATCTTTACCTTAAGGTGATACTAAATCCCTTTCCAAGGTCTTTGGTTTTCTGTCTTTGAAGACCTCTTTTGCGCAATGCCGCATGGAGAATATAGCCATCTAATCTAATATAGACTTCAGAGCACTACCTTTCTCAGTAAGGAAATATCCTATTCTAACGGGAGTTTCAGTAGAATATACTTTTCTTCTTATTTGCCCGCTCTTTTCCATTTCCTTTAATCTTGCAGACAGTATCTTTGGATTTATTCCTTCTATGGAATCGAGAAACTGGTTAAATCTAGTCTTATCTTGCATCATTTCACGAATTATATAACTGTAAACTTCTTGCCCACCAATCTAAATGTTGTATCGATAGGGCAGCAATTTATGTCTTCTCTATCCCATAGTTGATGGTAATTTCTTAACCGTGTCACTGACAAATCACGTGGTTCCTAGTAGATAAAACTAATTTATATACTTACGATTGTATAGCGTGATGGGTTTACGTAGTAATACTAAAATCATAATAGGAAAGGATTATCGACTACAAAATAGTTAGTACGGCAATGCTCTCTTATTCTTATTATAGATCAAAAAAATTTTTATTGCATCGAGATACTTGTTTTAACCAATTTAATTACATCGTCAAATGTACAATTCTTCACAAGAAAGGCATTAATTTTACTCGCCCAATTTAAGTCTGGGCTGTTAGGGCTATTAAACGCAGAACCTCC
>DASTCR010000035.1:0-5926 GCA_035710925.1 Nitrososphaeraceae archaeon
CTAACACTTGAAATTGCTATAACAGCAATTATTATAATCCCTATAATGATTGGAACAACTATTTTAACTAAAGATCTGGTAACGCCTGAACCTTCCAGTGGCTCTCCCTCAGGTGTTCTTCTGTAAGGATTACCTGATCTCCTAAATGGATTCGGCACAAAAATTAAGTAATTGAGAACTCCTTTTAAACCTTCATATCAACCATAATCATGCAATTGGGCCTCCGGAAGATTGCAAACTTTATGGTAGATAACATAAGAGTTGTTGATTACAGACTGATTGTTACGTTAGCCCAAATTTATTTCCAAGTTGTTAAGACTAAGAACGTCAACTCGTCCACTGTCGTAAATGTCTTTTTCGGCGATCTTGAACGTCAAAGGACGTGTATCAAGGAGGTTATGTGCCATTGCCCGGGGGGATCCAAGATTCAACCAAAAAGAGCATTTAATACTTAGTAAGGCACCCTCGTTGTATGCACGCTAAAACTGAAGATTACATTTTTGCTATATGTTTGATTTGGATCATAATGGTGGGTTTTTTTATAATAGTTACTAGAGAGGTAATGTTATTGATAGGACTAGCATTCCCATTATTAATTATTATGTTAATACGAGGCGGCAACAAGAGAACATATTTGGTATTATAAAGTTCGTCTGGTTTCGGTATGGGTGGCATTACCAATACACAATACATCTGTACCGCATTAACCAGAATACCAATCACCTATTAGATATTCGAAAATAAGCTATATTCTCTATATCGCGTATAAAGAGAGGAGATCTCAAGCAAACCTAAGCCTTTTTTGAGCCTTCATAGGAGAGGCGATTAGTGCGGGTCAAAAACTAAATACTTTTAATATCTACATCTCTAATCGGGGGGAAATGGTTTGTCGGGAGGCAAAAGAGTTCTAAGAAGATATCCAAAAAACCCTATTCTGGTACCAGACAAAAACAACTGGTGGGAATCGAAAGCAGTGTTTAACTGTGGGGTCCTTTATGACCACAAAATTTTCCATATGCTGTATCGAGCAATTGGAGAATACGAGAATTACGTATCCAGGATAGGATACGCATGTAGCGCTGACGGATTCAGCTTTGAGCGGCGCGAGGATATAGCTTTTACTCCAAGCGAACAGTATGAAAGGTATGGGATGGAAGACCCGAGGCTTGTAAAAATCGAAAATCGATATTACATTACATATGTTGTTCTTTCAGACTATGTTCGGCAGAAGCCTGAAGTATTCACAGCTCTTGCTACTACTACCGATTTTCGCAAATTCACAAAGCTTGGGATCATTACTAGTAATAGTGCCGACAACAAGGACGTCGTTCTTTTTCCAGAGAGGATGAATTATGTCTCGGCTGGAGTGAAGGGGGCATCTTATTTTTCCCTGCATAGGCCAAGCACTTGGATAGGTTCGGCGTATGGGGTAGACAGACCAAGTATATGGCTTGGTGAAGGCGAATCTTTAACTAGCGTAGGAAAACATACCCTTTTAATTAAACCCGAGAGAGATTGGGAGGCTTTGAAAGTGGGGGCCGGAATTCCACCAATTAAGACAAAAAAAGGGTGGCTTGTTATATATCATGGGGTCAGCCATGATAAAGTGTATAGCGCAGGCGCTGCACTTTTGGACTTGGAGCGACCCAGCAGGATAGTTGGCAGAACTAGGTCGCCAATTTTGGAACCAGAAGAACCATACGAGAAGTATGGGGACGTGAATAACGTAGTCTTTCCTACTGGGGCATGTGTGGTCAATAAGGAGCTGTATGTATATTATGGTGGGGCCGACAAGGTATGTTGTTTAGCCATAGCGAACCTAGATGCTCTGGTAGAGCACATTTTGAAAGAAGGCTAACCCTTAAGCGATTATAACTTCGTTGCGCGGCGATAGCGGTTCTCTTTCCATTCTTGCTTGAACTCAATTTCTTTAACATTTTAACCCGTATATATGAGTCAGACTTTGTCTTTTCTTCTCTTACTGGTCGATGGAAGGTTTAATGGTCAGTAATCGTATAAAAAAGATGATTGCAGGGAATGATGAAGCGGTGGCTGTATGATTTTCCTATGGAGAAAGTGATTATTCATGCCAATAAATCTGAGTCCTGTTCCTCCTAATTGTTTATGAATACTTGATCACTTAGGCATCAATTCTAAGTAAAGGGCAAATTGATTATGAATTTAAGTCCTACATATTGAATACTTGTTCATCCGGAGGAAACTCAAGAGGCCAATGATCCTGAAAACTAGTTAAACAGAGTAACAATATGCATTAATTCCAGCCAAACTTATTTATGAGAAAGGACATATCGTAGTTCTAACTTGATGAAGTTTTCACAGCAAGTAATAGACTGTCTAGCGCAATGGGGGAAAAAATCTGCTGAATGTAAGGGAGAATTGAATTGTCTGCAAGCCTGCTCAAGCGAACTTAGGTCCTGTCTTGATGGAGCTTTCCCAGATGCTGAAAAAATTGAATTTGAAACCGATAAAATAAACTACATTCTGTCATCCGTCTTCTTCTTGATAAACAGACTATCGAAGGCAAGTATCGGTCTGGCAGAACTTGACAGGGCAGTAACTGAAGTACAAAAGACGGATAATATCAGTCTAGATGACAAGCAGAATAAAGAAGAATACCATAAATTGAAGCAACGCCTTGATGAAATCATTGCAAACTATTTTTGACATATGAGAAGTTAAAAGCGTGATACCTGCTATTACGAGCATTTTTTGCCTACGTTGTTTAAGTTATTAGCCAATATGTCCTGTTTCTACAAAAATATATAAGGATTTAGACGCCGATATAGTATTGGAACGTAATACGACTCGCGGCACTAGATATAGGAATATTTCACCTTCCGTACCTAATCCTAGATGGGGGAAAGAAGAGGAAACCGAGAATTTTGCGCACAACGTAAAGCGATTCAGACAGGGCAAACTGTCTGAGGACGATTTTCGCCGTTTCAGATTACAACATGGTGCGTACGGTTCTAGACTACAGCTGAACTATAGCATGGTAAGAATCAAGGTTCCCGGTGGTGAGATTAATCCTGAGCAGCTAGAAACAGTAGCAAGTTTAGCTGAGTCCTTCTCCATTGGTTCGGCTCATGTGTCCACTCGACAGAATATTCAGTTGCACTGGGTGCAGTTGGAAGATGTTAGTGAAGTAATGAGAGGACTCGTTGAGGTAGGCCTCACTACCCGAGAAGCATGTGGCAATACAGTTAGAAATGTAATGTGTAGTCATTTTGCAGGTGTATGTCCGAACGAAACATTTGATGCAACTCCGTACTCTAAAGCGATCGCACGATTCTTCATTAGAAATCCAATGTGTCAGAATCTACCTCGTAAGTTTAAGATAAATTTCGCATGCTGCAAAGATCATGGACTTGTAAGAATTGCAGATATTGGACTTGTCCCATTAATACGTGATGGGAAAAAGGGATTTAGAATTTATCTGGGTGGAGGTCTGGGTGCTGCCTCGTTTATCGGTCATTCTCTAGAAGATTTTACCCCTGAGGAGAGGCTCCTTCCAACTTGTATGGCTGCTATCAGATTGTTTGACAGACACGGCAATCGTGAAAACATGGCAAGAAATAGAATGAGGTATTTGGTGCATGAGATGGGATGGGAGAAATTTCAGAAGATGGTAATCAAAGAACGTTCAATAGTTGAAATGACCACAGCTCTATCTACAGCCAATCTCTTTGAAGTCAAAGACATCGGCAGATCCGATCTTCCTGGGGAAACGACACAACCTCATTCAATAACAAGATTGCCGTTATTAACTGATCATGTCACCCCCGATAGTCCCAAATATGATAGATGGTTGCATACTAATGTTGTACCTCAAAAACAAGCAGATTTTTTTACGGTATTTGTAACGCTCGAAGCAGGGGACATTACAGCCAACCAGTTGCGAACACTGGCCGGAGCCATTAGGGAGTTATCCGCAGAGGGTGTGGCTAGAAATACGCCACAGCAAAATTTCGCCGTTCGATATGTTCGAGGTGATGACCTGCGGGAGTTTTATGATAGGCTCATGTCCATCGGATTAGGAAGTTCAGGAGCACTAACGATTGCATCTGCTGTAGGATGTTCTGGGACAACTTCCTGCAATCTGGCTATTACAAATTCTCATAGACTCGCAAAGGAAGTGCAAAGAAAGTTTATTGAGTTAGGATTGGATACCGACAGAGACTTGAGGGATTCCACAATCAAGATCAGCGGTTGTCCCAACTCCTGCGGACAACATGAAATTGCGACTATAGGATTCTTCGGTGGCGCATCAAGAATTGGAGATATGATGGCTCCAACATATACAATGCTATTCGGTGGAAGTGCTGGAGAACAAGGAGAGCTAGGCAGGGCAATTATGCGGGTACCGGCGAAGAGAGTAATAGAAACGGTCCAGGAAATAATAAAAATATACAAAACTGAAAAACAGAACGGTCAAACACTAAGTCAGTGGATATACAAAATCCTCAAGGGTGAAGGGACAAATCGGGTCATTAATGTTGAGGACATGAAGCGACTCCTTGTACAAGTTACGCAGCTAGCCCCAGTTGAAAAGGAGCCCGAATCGTACAAAGATTATGGTAATGATGTAAAGTTTACTGCGAAGACTGCTAGGGGAGAATGCGCAGCCTAAGTTCTACTAATGAAAGATACACTGACCTCAAATACTGTAAAAGAAAATCAACCTAGTGACGGCGGTACCGCTGTCTCAAATGAGTACAAGCTGCCTGTCATATGCGATGTCGATATTGCACACGATCTCATAAGAAAAAGTGCCGCCCGGATAGTAGATGTACGCAAGGAAGAAGAATATCAAGAAGAACATATTCCCACATCAGTCTCACTTCCTCTGTCAAGACTTCTATCCATGGATTCACCTGAAGGTGTCGTCGGAATTCTAGAGAGTATCGGAGTTTCTGATACGTTGCCCGTCGTAATATATGATGATACCTTTGGCGCACTGGCTGCACGGGTAGCGTGGACCTTTCAGTACGTTGGTCATGCAAATACAGCATTATTGGATGTAACTTTCAGTCGATGGAAGGAATTGGGGTTACCAGTTGAAAAACAGACAAACACATATCCCAAAGCGAAACATACTTTAAATATTAACAAGGACATTCACGCTGATGCGTCCTATGTTGAGAACGCAAAGGAACACACCAATAAGATATTAGTGGACTCTAGGGAGAGGCTCAACTTTTTGTCCGAACATATACCTGGAGCAAAGAATATACCATATACAATGTTGGGCTCTGATGGCACTATATTACGAAGACCAGATGAAATAAAGAGATTCATCGAAAACAGAGGACTCCCTCCCGATTCGGAATTTATAACATACTGCGGAAGCGTTGGCACATTGTCTGGTTTAACGTACTACGCGCTAAAGCGGGCTGGCATTAAGAACGTCAAGTTATATGCAAAATCTTTTCGAGAATGGAAGAGTTTAGGAAAGCCAAAGGAAGAATTTAAGGATGCAAATTATTGGGACCTCTCGGCTGAATAACAATCATTGAGCTCTGGCCGCCTGCTTATGTTTCTAACGCTTCTTCGGTCCCTGGCCTTCCAACCAAATTTTCACATTACAATGAAACGCCCAAATTGCGTCCAATATCCTCTGGAATTGACTATCGAGCCTCTGTAACTAACTTTTATTCATGTCGTATTAATTTCTTACGATAATATGACAGACCTTGAGCACAGCCGTCTTACGATATATTATGTTTCGTATACTGAGGGTGGGAAACGTCTTCCAAAATTACGAAGTGGCACCTCACTGGCATTTCTTATATTAAACTATCATGGGGGTCGGAATCATATCGTTTTGCACTTCGAAGTCTTTGTACTAAATCCGATAATTGCTCATGTGTAGGGTTAAGAGCCTTAATTATGTCTACATCGACAT
>DASTCR010000036.1:0-2459 GCA_035710925.1 Nitrososphaeraceae archaeon
TAACTCCTATTTTACTTTTATTTTTAGTAACGATTAGAAATTGAATGATGAAAAAATGATCATTTTTAGTCACGGTACGAATTCACTTCGACTACGGCTTGCGGTATTCCCTTCTTTAAGTCATCGAGGCTCATTACCGGATGGAGCTCCACATGAGCACCCATTCCACTAAATAGCGGTTCGACCAAAGCTGGTATCTGGTCTGAGCTTTGTATATCAACGATGAAGGCAGCTACCCTATTGCCATCAGCTTCAAAGAAATATGTTGCTTCAGCTTTTACTTTGTTCATATATGTCTCAAGTTTGCTCAAAAGTTTTGGATCTTGCACCATTAGGTTTCCGGCTACTGTTGGTATCTTTGCACTTAAAATAAATCTCATATTTTCAGGCCTCAATCCAAGGAGCAGTCTTACGATTGGCCGGTAGGAAACGCGATATCAATTCAACAATTAGTTCACCTTCTTCTTCTAACGCAAAATGTCCAGTATTCAACAAATGAATTTGCACGTCCTTTAGGTCACGTTGATAAGGGATAGCCCCCTCCTTACTGAATATGATATCGTTTCTGCCCCAAACTACAAGAGTGGGTGGTTGATACTTTCTAAAGTAATCCTGCCATTGAGGATAAAGAGGAGGATTAGATTTGTAGTCATAAAATAGCTGAAGCTGGATTTCATTGTTGCCAGGACGATCAAGGAGCGATTGGTCATGAATCCAGTTGTCAGGACTTATTGCATTTTCATTTTTTACGCCGTGCGTGTACTGCCATCTAGTAGCTTCGAGGGTAAGAAATTTCTTAAGAGCATTCTTGTTCCTCTCATTGGGCTCACTCCAATAGGCCCTGAGTGGTTCCCAGAATTCTCCTAAACCTTCTTCATATGCGTTTCCATTCTGCACTATCAAGGCTTCTATTTTCTCAGGATGCTTGACTGCAAGACGGTAGCCCACTGGTGCACCGTAGTCCATAACGTATAAGCTATATTTTTCTAATCCTATCTGGTGGACGAATTTGTCTACTATCTCGGCAAGGTGATCAAATGTGTATTCGAACCTGTCAACAGGAGGCATGGAACTATATCCAAATCCGGGATAATCCGGCGCAACTAGATGGAATTTGTCTGCCAATGCAGGGATTACGTTCCTGAACATGTGTGACGATGTTGGGAATCCATGAAGTAATAGGATCGTGGGTTTCTTGTCTTTGTCTCCAGCCTCTCGATAAAATATTGTCTGACCGTCAACAATGGTGGTTTGATTTTTGATATTTATCATACTTAAGATATCTAGATATCTACTATTTAATTGTATCTAAATTAGATATCTAGATATCCTTAATAATGGAAGATGAATAATAAAAAGCATGGTAAAGGACCTATTCGTTAGAGATTTCGATGAAAAACTCCATGCAAAAGCGACCCAAATTGCTACAAATGATGGCATAACTTTGGCGTCAATCGTAGCAGATGCTGTTGATAAATGGATTAAAAATCATGAAAAAAACCGACACCTACACAATTTGATATTGTATGATAATGAGACAACTTTGAATAGGTTACTTGATGAAATCGATAAATTGGCCTCAGGCAATTGGTTCAAATCCTCTTGCGGTTCAGCAGAACACTATGGCATGCAATATCTCAACAAAAAACGGTGGTTTGATGCAACTGTCGGTAATTATGACAAGCTATTGGAAAATCCGCAAGAAACGGGAAACAAAGTCTTAGAGATAATTGGAAATAAACTAGGAAACAAATTTCCTCTAACAGTTGCTTTTTTAGTTGAAGATCTTGCGCGGGAAGTATCAGTAAAAAAAGCAGTAAAGTTTTGTGAATGGTATGAACGAAAATCTCTCCCAGGAATTACCTATTGTATTGCAAACACAGGGAATGTTATTAGCGGATCATTTGATGATCTGTTTGACTTGTTTAATGCCCATAATGCTGTGTTCCTAACAAAGGGCAACAAGTTATATAAATTAAGATTAGATGAAGAAGGATTTTATTCGCTACTTATTTGAATATTCCAGTCCGCCAGGATTAGAATCGTGCTTGTAGTAGGGTTCTATTACATAGTATTTAGCTTTTCTCATAATAAAGTTGTGGTTTACACAAGTCTGGAAATTAGAAAGATATAATCCTAAAATACCACTCCACTTTACTTATAGCAAATGGATATCCAAAGTTGGAAAGTTCATGCATATTTTCTAGATGCGTGTAATTGTGACTGGGGATGTCCCTGTCAGTTTAATGCAAATCCCACTCATGGTAATTGCGAAGGAATTGCCGGATACCATATAATCGCTGGTAGTTATGGAACTAAAGTTAAACTAGATGGACTTAATATGGCAATGATAGCTTCCTGGCCTGGTCCGTTGCATGAAGGGCGTGGGAAAGCGTCATATTATATAGACAATAGAGCAGATGAAAGACAGTTTGAGGCATTGTCAAACATTATTACAG
>DASTCR010000037.1:0-12243 GCA_035710925.1 Nitrososphaeraceae archaeon
ATGTTTTATCAAAAAGCCTGTTACAATAGAGGATCTAGTTAGAAAAGTAAAGGCAGAGTTGGATTAGACTGGACTAAGAAGAAGTCGTAATTTACTTCGATAGTGAATGTAATAGTAGTAATAGAGGAAGTGAAAGACCAGGATGAGCTTCAAGCCATGAGTAGATATCCGCTAAAACATACTGTTGTATTGGTTCATTTTGAGTCTCCCACCGAGATGTTCTTTTGTCTATCGATATGTCAGCAAAACAAGAAAGTCTTGATGACAACTTATGTCTTTATATTGTCAGCTGCTGATTCTGTAGGTGCAACATTCCATGACTCTCAATACAGAATCGAAGGCATATAGGAACCAGCAGGTTCGTTATACAATCCAATTGTCATGAGGGTAAGCTGCTGAACTATCCTCAGTCCATTGTTAAGACACCAGCGAAAAAGATGGGTATTTCTACTAGGAATTAGAATACCTGGCCCTCCATAACTATCATCGTTAGTTGCTGAGGAGATCAGAGCCTTGAGGTCATCATTGGTTAATCCCACTGAATGGTTAAAGAATGTCAATCCGCAAGTATAACCTGTAATTTTATTTTCGTGCAAAACCACTTTAGCACTTCCTTGCTTTATACTATCTTGTAGTTCGCCATTTCTGTCATGACCGTGAACTGTTTTACAGATAGTATTGCATGACTCAGTATCAGACTCAGTTGCTGCACGCACCGATCTTCTAGGAATAGCTTCTTGAATTGGTTTTCCCTGCATGTTTGAGATTGGCTCCCTTACTTCAAACCCTAGAGTAGCATAGAGAGCTAATGACCGACTGTGATAAGAAGCTTGGAGTAAACGTATTGCTGAGAAGTTCTTGTTTTTAGCTCTCTCCAGTATATTTATCATTAACTGCCTGCCTGTACCTTTATTCTGATATTTTGGATCGATTGTTAGTGGTCCCACTCCTGCTACTATATTTGAGCGTTCATCTAAAAAGTTGCTTCCAACAATACTATCTTTATCCTCACCGCCGTTACTAGTATTATCCTCAGCAATTATAGAGTAAAATCTAGGATTGGATAATAATGAAGACGCTAGACCTCTAGCAACATCAACAGATGGAAAGTCAGGCGGAGAATTATGTTTATCCGCAACCGCTGAAAAAGCCTCAAAAATTATTTTGCCTACCTTATCTGCATCCTCTATCCTTCCAGGCCTCAATCTAAAGGTATCCGTCTGGACCAAATGAATATACAAAATCTTATGGAGTAGCCGTTATATTCTTTTAGTTCATCTTTTTATTTTAGAATTACTACCTAGCAAATTTGGCAAGCTGTTTTGTTAGATCTAATATCTTGTTAACATCTCTACCTATTGGAACAAAGACGTATCCAAATATTATATGATCTATATCCATCTGTTTTATTCTCTTTATATCATTGCCTATCTGATCTATTGTTCCAGTGAATGGAAATCTTTGGTCTTCATTTGTTGTTGTTGACTGACTTTTTTGATCTAAAGCTACGTTGAGATGTGCTAAAAGTATTACCTTAAACTTGTTTGGATCCTTATTTGCTTTATTTGCTATATCTTTTATGGTCTTTATAGTATTATCAAGATATTCAAGTGGTCCTCCAACTACAGCTAGCCAGCCATTTGTGTCATAATTTACAATTCTAGAAAATGTATTTGGGCTAAACCCCCCCAGGTAAACTGGAGGGTGTGGTTTTTGGATGGGCTTAGGACCTATTTTTGATGCAGGTATACTATAATACTTACCTTTAAACTCAACAACATCATCTGTCCATATTCGTTTTAATACTTGAACAAACTCATCAGCTCTCTTACCTCTATTTTGAAATGGGATGTTAGATGCTTGGTATTCATCCTTGGACCATCCTATACCAAATCCTGCTATACTTCTTCCTTCTGATAAAATATCAAGTGTAGCAAGCCTTCTTGCCAATATTACAGGATTATGAAATAGCATATCTATAACGGATGTTCCTAATGCAATTTTGTTTGTATTTGCAGCCACATAGGTAAGCGTCTCTAATGGGTCTAGCATAATCTGGTATTCAATGGGAAGACTTCCATCAGGGGTTGCAACATAAGGCGTTTTTGGATTTATAGGCCAAAGAAGCCTTTCGAAGACCCATAAAGAGTCAAAGCCTTCACTTTCAGCATTCTTTGCCATCTGTATTACATTTTCTCTTGTAGCCTGCTGACCAGCCTGTGGTAAAACTAGACCTATTTTCAAGGTGATTTCAAATTATATTGCTTCTATTAAAGTCTATTTAAAGTCTAATATTGTTCTAGAGTTAATCAAAGAGTTATACGCCTTCCTCAAATTCCCCATTACCCATGAATATCATACTAATTAACTTAAGAGCGATTAAGAGCTACTATTTTTTTATCATGATACTTCCTGCTCCTATGCTCCTAGTTTTTGTTAATCTCTAAATTTGGTCTAATAGCAGGGAACTATCTCATCTCTAAAAGTCTTAATTTGTTCTAGATAATCACTAACCGGCCAAAAATGAATACGCTTTGCACCAGCCTCATAAAAAGCCCTTATTTTTTCAATACAATGATCGGTGGAACCAAAGAGAAGCGAATTCTTTAACTCTTCTGTTGGTCTTCCTAGAGCAGGGGATAGTACATCTTTGACCATTCTGTGGACTTTGTTCCTATCGTCGTCAATGTATCCAAACATTGACACAACAGAATTTTCGAATGGACGGGCGTCCTTGTGTAGTACTTCCCTATAAGATAAAAGTACCTTCCATTTCTCTTTGAACTTGTCAGGCGTAATGTTGTAAGCAGAGGCCATCCAACCGTCACCGTACTTTGCTGCTCTTTTTAGCCCAGCTTCCGATGACCCCCAAGTTCCAATGAAGATAGGAGGATGAGGTTTTTGAAATGGTTTTGGTTCAATCGAGATCTTTTCTAGCTGAGAATATTTGCCATTATAGTCTACGGGTTTTGAAGTTGGCGGCTTCATGTTACTGCTAATATCCACTCTATAGTTGTTATTCCAAAGCATCTTCAAAATCTCTAATGCTTCATTAAACCTGCTCCATCTCTCTTCAAATGGAATTCCGCAGACATCATAATCTCCTTTATGTGAGCCAGGCCCAACTCCTGCTGCAAATAGCCTTCCAGAGGATAAAATATCTATGGCTGATAAAGATTTGGCACAAATTACAGGATTTCTTACGACTATATTCAAAAGAGATGTACCAAGTTTTATTCTATTAGTTACAGCAGCAACTGCTGCTAAAACGCTTATTGAATCCAACCAACTAGTTCTGAAAATAATGTGATCATTTACACTCAGTGAATCATATCCAAGAGATTCTGCCTTTATTGCGTATGAAAGTACTTGCTCTCTTGAATGAGATTTTTCCTTTCCACCATTTCTAGTACTACTGTTATCAAACCCCATGACAGGTAAATGAACTCCAAATGCTAGCTGTTCTGTCAATCAGACAATTTAATCAATATATCATAAAAAAGAGTTTTATCAAAATGCAGTACGGTATTGTCCGTGCTTCAATAAAGGTTATAAGATTATACTTTTACTTACTTGGCCCAGATGTGATGTTGGATTACTCCAATCTCTTCTTTATGGGAACTTATTACCTATCAAAAGTTCAAGGGTTCAGATTAGTTTAGACAATAGTCCGTTGGATACAAACTGCCATTACCTTTGTTGAGACAGCAAAAAAGCTAGTTCTTGGCAATAGGCAAGGTAAACAAAAAAGTGGCTCCCTTTCCATCTAAATTATTCTCAGCCCACATTTTACCTCCATGAGTCTCAACAATACTCTTGCTAATAAAAAGTCCAAGGCCTGTTCCTGAATAGGATTTGGTTGCGAATTTGGAAAATAACCTTGGCATTATATCAGGGTCTATACCAGGACCACTATCTTGTATTTTAACTATGGCTTCTTTACCATATTTCTTTTCTTTTTCTGTAGATAGCGTAATTTGTCCTTGTTTTGTAAACTTAAGGGCATTGTTTAAGAGGTTATTTATGACCTGATTAATTCTGTGCTTATCTGCAACGACTAGAATATCTCCTTCATCCAGTGCCACTATCAACTTCACATTTTCTTTCTGTTCTTTACTGAGCTGATTTGCAAAATCTGTAAATGATTCAAGTACGGCCTTGTTTAGAATGAATTCCTCTTTATTAAGCTCCATTGAGTTATTTTCAATTTTCGTAACATCCAGTATATTTTCTGTCAGCTGTTGTAATCTCTTTGCATTTCTTATTATAACATTTAAAAGTTCATAGTTTTCTGAATACATTTGATCTTTATTGTCTGGTTGCTGATTTTGCTGACGAAGTACTTCAGCTAATCCTAATATAGGTTGTATAGGAGCCCTCAACTCATGTGCTGCTACATTGATAAACTCCTTTTGCATGTTGCTACTCGTCTTCATTTGTTCATTGGCTGCAATTACTTGTTTGTATAAATTAGCAAGCTGACTATTTGATTTCTTTAGCTCTTCAAATAACTCAGTTTGGTTCCAAAGGCTTTCAAAGATAGATACATATGAAGTTGCAATTGCTTTACTGTTAGAATAGGTAGAGATTCCTGCTGCATCATATGAAGTTTCCTTTGTGTCATCCTTTGATTCTACAATAACACATTCTTTTCTATCCACTATGACTATTGTAATGCAAGTTTGTAAAGCCTCCTCAAGACTCCGAATGTCTATCCCAGGATTTGATATTGAGATCTCTTTTATTGTCAACTTTGCCTCTGCATCAGCTGGAACTAATATTCTTACTTTAACATTATTTTTTTCTACTATTCCCTTTAGTAATTGCAGACCTCCAATTTGGAGCTGACGACGAAATGCATTGGAAGTTGAGCAAATTATCAAAATTTCTTTTTTTGCAGATCTTAAAATCTTCCAAGCATTATCAATTCCTTTTTTTGGATTTGGAATAATCTCTATGTCTGTCTCCTCTGCTCTTCCCTCTGCAATATTGCGTATTCTATCCTGTGCATCAACTCCCTCACTCCATAGCTGTTCAAAAATGGAATAAAAATAAGTCACATAGGAAGGTTCATTGCTTGCTATAAGACTTTGAATCATTTTTCCTCCTTCCATTTTTTCTATGGTCAAATTGACTTCCTTCTTTCCCACTGCAAAATTTATCGGAGGAAGATTTCTAACGTGTTTTATTTGCATATTTAAGTCCAAAAATGTTTTAACCAATTCAACACATTCCTCTTCTATATTAGTTATCCACCTTATTCCATTACCCTCTCCTTTTTTATATTTCCCAAGAATCTTTTTGTATGAATCAAGAAAGGTATTATGAATTAACTGCATCCCTCCAAATGTAGAAGCAATAGATAAACCTGAATAGTTTTCAGCTATGTGTCTTATTTGCTCCGAAATTTGGGAGGGATTATTTAAAACCCTAGTCCGGTGAATACTTTCGCTTCTCTTTGGTTCCATGTATTTACAAAACAGCTCCTTTATATCTAAGACTTTCACACAGATAGTTACTGTTTATTGCATAAAATTCAAATCTTATCAGAGACTGGCGACTAAATTTTACTTTAGTCAAAAGGTTTCTGAATATGATCTGTATCATCATAAAGAATGCATTATATCTTAGGGATAACCAAGCACCAAATTTCATTATTTCTAGGATATTTAATACTTAGAAGCGAGGCAAATAGTCTGCTCAATAAGCCTTTGAATAAATCATATAGATATTAGAATAATCAGTGACAGTTAGTATATCAAACTCAGTTTTCCAAAATAAAGAGCCTATAAATAAGCAAAATGAAACAGTAAGAGCTAATGCAATCAAGGCAATGGATATTATCTTTGTTTCTCTCCAAAAAGTCTATTGCTTCCTTTGATAATATTTCTAAGCAAGTTCATATCGGCTGCAGAGTGATTAATAATGCTTGCTTTCTACTTATAATTAATGTTATCTATAATTAATCATATATTTTACGTAATATTTAATTAGAATCAAGATAATTGTTAGTAGGATTTAATATGGTGCCTGAGGAAGAATATTATGCTCATTGGAGGATCATTAGAAGAATTGAACCCCCCCTCTGAGGAGATATGTTTTATTCGCTCAGATAGTTTCTGTGTCTCATTTGTTAAATTGTTAGAGCCAACAGACATTACAGGTAATATTCAAATTGTTAATTCAGATAAAGCTAGAAAATATTATTCAATATTTCTTAATACTATGGCTTCAATTGTAAAAGGTTTTGATGCTAAGATAGTTAAGAATGTCAGTGATGGTCTGATATGCTATTTTCCCAAAACCTCAGATCCACGTGATGACGCTGCTTTTTTTGATGTCATAGGATTTGGTGTAACTGCAATGGCAGCTCGTCACAATATTAACACAATAATGCATGAAGAAAGAATACCGGCTAGTATTAACTACAGGATAAGCATTGATTATGGTAATGTAGAAGTAGCAGAAACCGTAGCGTCAGGCGGCGCAGAGGACTTGTTTGGCTCGGCTATGAATCTATGTTCTAAGATTAACACGAAAGCAACAATTAATGGCCTAGTAATGGGTCACAATTTATATCAAATTTTAAAAAGACTACTTTCAGATTCACGGCTTTTTAGTTATGGCAAGTACTATGATCTGCGACAAATAGGAGAGTATATTTGGAAGGATGGAGATAATCAAGATCATATTTCATATCCTATATACTCAATCATAGCAAGCAAAGATAGAAATAAAGACTATTTTGCAAATCAGCGACTAGGACTTAAACAAAAGGCTATTCATAATATCATGATAGTAGATGATGAGGAAGATATATTGCTCACCTATAATTCAATGTTGCATGGTGAAGGATATAATGTTGAATCTTTTTCCAATCCACATGAAGCACTTCTGCATTTTATTCATGCAGATAAATCCCATTATGATTTAGTGATCTTAGATATTCGAATGCCCTATCTTAATGGACTGCAATTATATCATCGCTTGAAGGCAATAGACAAAGATATAAAAATACTCTTTTTGTCTGCATTAGAAGCGTCAGAAGAAATAACAAGTGTATTTCCAGAATTAAAATATGGAGATATTATAAGAAAGCCAATTTCCAAAGAAAATTTTGTCGAAAAGATAAGTACATTACTGTAGCTTTTGAGCTACTTTATTTAGTTGGATTTAACATTAATGAGATCTAACCATTGTCTCCAACTGCTATGTTACAAACACGCAAATTTTGCAATTTATTTTGAATCAGATAGTGCCTTAAATTATCCTCAATTCATTTCCTCTTTTACATATTAGCTAATACAATAGCTATTACTTTTTGGTCTCATTAGAGTTCATAAAAGTAACGTAGATAGTTATGAGATTTCACAGTCAGCTGACTTTACATCGTCCTGAAAAGAACTAAAGTCTAAAATGGTATCGGTTCCACTGCCACAGCTAAAGTTATCAGATCCATTCCCCCCATCCAAAGCGTCATCTCCGCTGCCACCAAAAAGCATATCGTCTCCGTTTACACCTCTCAAGTTGTCGTTACCCTCATCCCCCTGAAGATAATCATTACCATTTCCTCCAGTTATGGTGTCGTCTCCGCTGCTCCCTTGAACTCGATCATCACCATTTTCTCCGTCTATATTATCAGCAAACAGCGCGCCTTCAATTATATCTGGTTCATTTCCTCCCTGCATAGATTCTTGTATGGGTAAATTATCTATCGGTAATCCTTGTGGAGTTGGAGTTAAGGTCGTTGGCGGCTGTAGCTGAGATGGTGGCTGCGCCAGTTGTCCTTTCTCTTGGTTTGGTATCAATGTTTGTGATGGTGATGTTGTGGTAGTAGGAATGGCAGTGGCAGTGGCATTCTGGTCTACTGTCACTCCCGTAACATTTACGCTATACCATTTGGTTAAGTTGTTACCAGTAGTAGTAGATGGTAAACAAGATAGCCTTGCTGTTATTTCATTTATTCCTTCTTTGATAGAAGTATAGTTAGGGCTTAATATAAAAAACCACCTAGAATAGTCGCTTGTTTGGTCTATACTCCCATTTGCAGTTGCCGGTTGATAGGGTCTTACACTATTCACAATAACAGACACTTGGCAGATCTCATCAAATGGATTATCTGTGGACTTACCACTCACTGTTAGGCTACTGTTGACTGGGATTGTCTTACCTCTTTCAGGAGATGTGATATTTACACCTATTGTTTGAGCTTGGAACTGTCCAGAGATGATACTGGTATGAGAGATGACTAAAATAAGTATGACAATGCTGGCAATCAATAACGGCAAACATAATGGTACAAGTGCATTGGTGTATAGCATTTATCCCCTATAGATGACATAATCGATATTATAGCTTCCTGTTAACTAATAGAAGGTTAGAAATGTTAAGTTCCCATCACATTTTTAGTGGGTAGATTATATTTTGATAACAATGTAAATGAGTAAAACTATACGAAATCATTTCGTATTATGATATATGAACTCTAAATAGTTTGACAATGCTCATTAAATGATGGATGCCAGTAGTTGAATAGAGTGAGGTGCGACAGCTTTAACTTGAAGGTTAAATTCGTGCTGACCACAGTTTGTATCCTTATCATGTTTCTATATCTTCCTATTCCTCTTACTTTTTCTCAAGTCCCAGATATCTCCAAGTATGGAGTAGAAGTCACATATCCTACTAATGGTGAAATGGTTACTGTGGGTGAACTTACAATACATGGTACTGCCAGCTATAATGCCACGTTTGGTGATTGTACAGTATATGCTGATTGGAATGACTTGGAGCCAATGCAAAAGACAACTCCTGCTGGGATGAATTATACAGAGTTTGGGAGAACAAATGATTATTCAAGATGGCTTTTTACCTATACAGATAAATACCATGTAATAAGTGAAGGAACAAATGAATTGACTGCCAAACTATCTTGTGATATAGGTCCTTTTAACTCTACAAAATACGATTCAGTAAATGTTATTGGTATTCTTGGAGACTAAACTAGTATCAGTATCATCTTAGTACAAATTCATCCAATATCGATCTTTATTCATACTATTTGCGATGACAAGTCTATGAATCAGCTATTAGGTGACTATCTAGTTACATAGGAAAATCTTTTGTAAATGCTTAATTATAGTTCTGTCCCCTAAGGATTGTTTTGTATGCGCCAAGTTCTATCTGACTACTGACCCAGAGCATCAGTAGTTTTTACCAGTCACACAAACTTGTGGCCACAACTGTCACAATATTTAGCATCATCTCTATTTTCGCTTTGACAATTTGGGCATTTCTTCAGTGTCTGTGTAGCAAAGTAATGAGAAATGACCTCTTTTATCTTCCTATCTAAAATCTCGTTTCCAATTGCTGATGCTGAAAGTCCCCCAAATTGTGCAGACAGCAAATCTATTATCGCCTTAACAACTGTACCTATGTATATTAGGCCGTAATCGTTTGCCACTAATTGTAACTTTGTATTGTCCTGCTGATTACGAGTGACTTCTAATTTAACTGGTGCATTTTTAAAATCTGGATTGGGTATTTCAGTTTGACTAAGAATCTTGCCCATACGTTGGTTAACTTCTATTGCCAGGTCATATTCTTTGGGATAATTCTGTTTGAACCACTCTAATATATTAGGCCTGTTTGTGCTAGACATCGGTAACTGTATTTCAACAGTAATAATTAACCATGTTGGACTCAGGATTTGTTATCTTCGTTTTCTACTTAGAAAAAGAAGAAACGTTATTCGAACTCAGAGTACTCAGGAGTATTCACCAGATTTAACGATAAAACTTACAGACAAGGAATATAATCAATATGTAAAGAAAGCAGGTAAAATAGATAGAAGATGCAGAATTAGAAAATAAAAGCAAAAGGATAATTGTAAGAATTTAGTATAGATTATAAGAGGAAGACTAATGGGAGAAGATTTTGTTAAAGTTGCTAAGACAGAAGATGTTCAGGTCTCACAAATGATGGCAGTCGAAGTTAATGATGAAAGGATATGTCTTGCAAATGTTAATGGGAAATATTATGCAATAGGTAATGTTTGTACTCACATGGGTGGCCCTCTTGCAGAAGGAAAACTTGAAGACTATATAGTTCAATGTCCTTGGCATGGTTCTAGATTTGATATTAGGAGTGGTAAAGTAGTTAGGCCTCCTGCAATGAAACCTGAGCCAACCTATGAAGTAAAAGTAGAAAGCAATGATGTATTAATTAAGAAACAAACAGAAAACAGCTAGTATAAAGTAAATGTGTATCTATAATGTTTGCTATGCTTTTCCTAGGTTGGTCACATGAAGTCATTTAAAGAACCCTATCAAAGGGAAGAAGATTATAGCTGGGAGAATATTACATCAGGCAATAATGAATCTTCCTGGTATGCTAACCTAGAAGAACCAATAAAATCTGCCAAGTTAACTGACAATGTTCTTTCTTCTTTAGGAGGAGAACCAGTGGATGTGGCTATAATAGGTGGCGGAATTGCTGGTTTGACCACTGCTTACTTGCTTTCAAAATCAGGTAAGAAAGTCGCTGTAATTGAAGATGGTTACATAGGAAGTGGGGAGACAGGCAGAACTACAGCTCATATTACACATGCATTAGATGATAGATATTACAATCTTGAGCAAAAACATGGATTAGATGGAGCACGTAGCGCAGCCAATAGCCATACTGCTGCCATAAACCTGATTGAGTCTATCGTAAAAGAAGAAAATATTGATTGTGATTTTGAAAGGCTAGATGGATTTTTATTCCTTGATCCAACTGACACGAAAGAATCTTTAGATAAAGAACTTGAAGCAACACATAAGGCAGGAATAAACACAACTGAGGTAGTAGAGAAGGCACCTTTGCAGTCATTTAATACAGGACCCTGCATACGTTTTCCTAACCAGGCTCAATTTCAGCCGTTAAAATATCTTAGAGGTCTGTATCATGCCATCATAAGAAATGAAGGACAAATTTTTACTGAGACACATGCCCAAGAGATTAACTCAGATAGTATTAAAACTATAGATGATTATACACTCAAAGCCAGAAATATTGTAATAGCTACCAATGCTCCTATAATCGATAAAACAAGCAAAATCTATGATAAACAAGATGCATTCAGAACCTATGTGATTGGAGCGAGAATAAAAAAAGGAGCAATTCCAACTGCGCTATATTGGGATACAGGAAACCAGAATTCAGAAAATCTTGTGGCTCCCTACCATTATGTTAGAATCCAAAAAAGAGATAATGATGAAGATAATGATGATTTGCTTATTATAGGAGGAGAAGATCATCAGACAGGAAACTTTTCATCCGATGATGATATTGAAAAACGTTATTCCAGATTAGAATCATGGGCTAAAGATCGTTTTCCCATTGTGGCAATAGAATATCGATGGTCTGGTCAAGTAATGGAGCCACAAGATTCCATTGCATTCATAGGTCATAATCCAGGAGACAACAGAAACAATATCTATATTGCGACAGGTGATTCTGGAAATGGAATTACACATGGTACAATAGCTGGAATTCTTCTAACAGATCTGATTCTAGGAAAGAGTAACCCATGGACTGCTTTATATGATCCTTCAAGAAAGCCTAGAAAAGTGCCTGGTGCAAAATCTGAAGAAGTAGAAGAGACACAATTCCAGGAAGCAGAAAAGCCAACTGATCAAGATGAGCAGGAAAATGACAAAAGGTCATCTTCTAAAAGTGAAGAGAAGATGACAACTCTTGAAAACTTAAAGGAAAAACAAGGTATAGTTTTAGAAGAAGAAAAAATAGCCGCATACAAAGATCCTAAAGGGCAACTACACACATATTCTGCTGTATGCACTCACTTGGGTTGTACTGTAACTTGGAATAATTCAGAAAAATCATTTGACTGTCCATGTCATGGTTCACGCTTTTCTTCATCAGGAACAGTAATTAATGGACCTGCTAATACTGGGCTAGAAAATAAGCAAAGTACATAATTCATAAACTATGTTTCAGATCAAATGTGCTGATTGCGAATGCTATCCAAAAGATTGTAAAGATAGCAATTCTCCTCAACTATGTCCTAAATTGCTCATAGAAAGAATGCTGCCGCTGCTGGACATATCGATCGATTATGAGGGTCAGTTTCCCCAACTTAAATCTAAATTTGAAGAATAGGTAAAAGTGGCAACATGAGGAGGAATAAGAAGACTTCTATTCCTATAAAATTAGGCGTAAGAGCAAACATAAATCAATTTTCTA
>DASTCR010000038.1:0-17782 GCA_035710925.1 Nitrososphaeraceae archaeon
CAATAGTTAATGAAGTAAACGAACTTTCTCCAGACGTCGTAATTATCTCTGGAGATCTGACGGATGACGGTCTAATATTCCAATTCCAACAAGCCCGCTCACTTATTCAGAAAATAAATTGCCCAAATCTGATTGCTCTCCCGGGGAATCATGATTACCGCCACACAGGCTATTTGCTTTTTAAGAAGTTTTTTCCTTTTTCCAATCAAATACACGAGTATGAGAATTTGGTTATACTCACGCTGGGAACAGCTAGACCAGACAGGGATGAGGGCGAAGTAGGCCACAGACAAAATGTTTGGATGGAAAATATCCTCAATCAACACACTGAAAAGACGAAGATTGTTGTTATGCATCATCATCTAATAGCGATTCCGGACACTGGCTATGCCAATGTTGTGGGTATTCTAGATGCTGGCGACACGTTAAGAGCGTGTTTAGATTCAAAGGTCGACCTGGTTTTGTGCGGTCATAAGCATAGGCCGTGGATCTGGAACCTGGGTGCGTTGCAGATCGCCTACGCTGGAACCGCTTCATCGTGGAGGTATAGAGGAGTTTTTGACGACACGTATAATATAATCAATGTAGAACGTGGAAAAATTGATATCGACATAAAGGTCGTTGGTGGGAAAAGACAGGCGCTCTCGGAAATTATAAAAAAATATGAACCATCTCCTTCAAAAAATAATCTAGTATGATCGTGATTCTGCTTTAGAACCTGATACAGTACAACTTATATTTTGGAAAAAATGTCTTTGTTCTATGGCTAAAGGCGGCAAAAAATCTGGAAGAGTCAGAGACAAGTGGCGCGATAAGCAGTGGGTGGTCGTTAATGCACCTCCTGCGTTTGGATCCGGACCGCTTAACTACGTTCCAATTACAGCAACAGAAACCACTAAGGGAAGAGTAATTGAGAATACTATGTACGATATTTTAAGACAGGATCCCACTCAGCATCAAACAAAGGTTTTCGTGCAAATTGACAGCGTCCACGAAGGGACCGCCAACACCATCTTTAAAGGCCACGAATATGCGAAAGAATTTCTTAGAAGCCTCGTAAGACGAGGGAGCTCGATGATTAACCTTACTCATGACTATACCACTTCTGATGGCTATACATTTAGGGTTGTAATGATTGCTTTCAGTCAGAAGAGGATCAATTCTTCTAAGAGACATGAAATAAGACTACTTGCCCACAACCTACTTGCTCGTAAGATCCCCCAGCTGACGATAGACCAGTTTGTGCAAGAAGCTACCATGGGCAAAATGGGAGCAGACTTGCTAAGTGAGACCAAGAAGGTAGCTTCACTCAGGCACATTGGTATTCGAAAGACCAAGCTGATATCAACACCACAATCCAAGGCCATGCAGGAAGCCAAATCGACTGAACCTAAGATGGTTGCATCCACTCAGAATATTTCTCCTGAAGATTCAGAAGAGCAAGACATTGAACTGAATCAGAGTGCAGAATAGTATTCGATGGACTATCAAACAACTAATGGATTTTGAGAATCCGCCTCAGTTTTCGGCAGCCGATGTTAGTGTCATAATCCACGCGACAGAGGATGATAACAAAATCATCGACTCGCTTAGCAATGCTATTTGCGTCCATCCAAGTATATTTCGGCCCACCGCGTCGATTGGGCATTGGGGCAATAGAATTCTGCTTATAACCGGAAAATTCGAAGGTGCCGCGGCGAAACAACTATTTCAGAAAATTTGGAATTCCTTGAATTCGATGGAGAGAACCCAGGTTGCAAAGTCACAGGACAGTCTTATTGATGACAAGGGAAATCTATATGTAAGACTAAGCAAACAGCGACTTTGTCAGAAAAGAATATCTCTCTCTGAGTCAGACAGTGTGAGAATTCGGTTTAGGCACCCTAGTAGGTTTAAAACGGACAAAAAGCCGGATGTGTCTGAGGTGAGTAGACCTTAAGAGGAATTGATTTGTGCATAAGGGCTCCTGACATTCTAAACGTAAAGAGAATGGCCGAACTGCTCAACATCGAAGTTATAGGGAGTGTATACCAGGCTAGGACTTTCGATGACATAATCTATCGGCTAAATCAGAGGCCACCCGCCATGACGGATTACCGTTATTTGGTAGTCGCTGACACCATTGAAAAATTATCGACAGCTTCATTTGTCCCTAACTTGATAGTCGTTAAGGATTTTCAGAAGATAAAATCATTCGTTAAAATCAAGAAGTATAAATCTAGGATTGCCCTCGAGGTCTTGCTTTCTGACATAAGGCGTCGAGATGGAATTAGGCTCAGCAGATGGTTTAAGGAGGTAACGGACCTTTACAAGTTCACAAAACGGTTCGGTTACCAGTTTGTAATATCAAGCGGAGCTAATTCCATTTGGGAAATGATCTCAGCACAATGCATTGAATCAATAATGAAAATTTGTGATATACCTCCACACACCTACTGGCAGGATTTGGAAGACTGGATAAAACAGCAGGACGCACCTAGGCTTTGTTATGCTTAAGAGAAGGTACAAGAGGCGATACATTGGAATAGTACATCAACCTCAGGCAGCAGACCTTGACAAAAGTGATCTATTCAGTTTAATCCAGGAGAGAAATTCTGAGCTTTTTGGGTACGTTTTCAACGAGGTTTACAATCTAAAGCTTGTTAAGCAGGATCAAAGTGGACTGACTATAATTAGCTGTAGAGCAAAGAGTCTCGACCAGGTACTGGTATCGCTGACATTTATGGATCCTTCGTTGTTAGTGGTAGATGTCTCCGGGAGTATAAACAAATTGAAGAAACGGTGGACACATGAACTTGATTCGTTTCGGCAACTGAAAGATTCTGGCAATTCGTAGAAGCTTCAATACCAACCGCGCGGACTGTATCCAAGTTGAAAGAACCTTTATCATGTAACAATCTAAGTAAATCAGCAATGGAACATCACGAGCATAGGACAGACATCCCTGCAGTCGTTGTGGGAGGATCGTCAAGCGGCGTTGGAAAAACCCTCGTTGCAACCGCTATCATGTACCATTTCCGCAGGAGGGGTTTCAGAGTCCAGCCATTTAAGGTTGGACCAGATTTTATAGACCCCTCGTATCACGAGGTCGTCTCCAACAGGCAATCATATAATTTGGATGCGTGGATGATGGGAGAAAGAGGCATATTAAAAAAGTTCTATAAGGCGTCTTCAGGCGCAGATGTTGCCGTAATAGAGGGCGTAATGGGTATTTTTGACGGTGTATCAGGAAAATCTGACTTCGGAAGTACCGCACATGTGGCTCGCTTGCTTAATGCTCAGATTGTGTTAGTTGTAGATGCTGGTAAAACTGGAGGTTCTATTGCTGCACTTATTTATGGTTTCATAAATTTTGACAAAAAACTAAATGTATCGGGAGTAGTTCTTAACAACGTCGGGAGTTCCAAGCACCTCAAAATTATCAGAGATAACATGAGGGGTAGGATTAACGTTCCTATCGTTGGCGTGATTACCCGCAATAGTGTTCTTGAACTAAAGGAGCGACACCTAGGCCTTATTCCTGTCTTAGAAAACCGAAGAGTTGCCGAGAAGAAAATTATTTCATCCTCGCAAATAGTATCTAAAAGCATTTTTTTTAGCAAGTTTAAAAACCTTGATGTAAAAAAACAGAAGCCTTTACCTGCCCGATCTTCTGGTAGAAGTCATGAACCTGTCGTAAGAATCGCTGTCGCCAAGGACAAATCGTTTAACTTCTATTATGCAGATACCATTGAATCCCTTGAGATGAACGATGCTGAGGTAGTATATTTTAGTCCGATTAAAGATAACAAACTCCCTGACGGAACATCGGGAATAATTTTGGGAGGGGGGTTTCCTGAAATCCTAGCAGATGATCTAGAAAAAAATCATATTATGAAAAAAGTCATATTACGAGCGGCTCAACGAGGGATGCCCATCTATGCAGAATGTGGAGGGCTTATGTATTTAACTAAAAATTTAATTACATACAAAAAAGGCAAAACAAAGAAAAGCAAAATGGTTGGATTAATAGATGCCGATACTTCTGTGGGTCGCAGACTAACAATAAACTATACAGAGGCAGAAAACCAGAGTGAATTTTTCAAAGGCATAAGTAAGGTCAGAGGACACGAATTTCATTATTCGCAAATCAAAGACATAGATAAGGATTACCACTTCGCATATGATCTTAGAAGAGGAAACGGAATAATTGAGAAGAAGGATGGTTTAATTGTGTACAATTGTCTTGCATCCTATATGCACCTTAATTTTGGGGCGGATGATAGACTAGGTAAAAGGATAGTTGGGCTAAGTAAGGCTTACTCCAGACAATGACCGTAGTCTTTCAGGGAGGTGGCAGCTTAATTCAACTTAGCAAGCGTTAAGTACAGGGTTACTGCAGCGTGGTAACGTAGTCCGTTACTGCCACAGGGAACGCAATCGTTACTGTGTCATAGTAACGCCAAGGAAAGCCAGGAAGGCCTTATAGACAGAAAAATTTCTAGATGAAATGAAGCTACTGTACCAAGGAAGGTTTCAGTTAACCAGGACGGTTACCTCCTAGTCCCGCTCCCGATTCAGTAATCAGTTCAGGAATTTCATGACATGATTGAGTCGAACCCTTGACAATTTACTGCACCACAAAAACCCCCAATCAATATTCGAAAGCTTTGACAGCGTATCAAGAAAAATAGAACAAAACTCTCACAGATTCTGTCACCAAAATTACGTCGTTGTAGAATGCATGTATAAATCATAGCTTATATGTTGTGATTAAGTCATACAGGAAGCGGGCCCGTCGGGATTCGAACCCGAGACAGCCGGATTTCTTCGCGGGATAAAAGTCCGGTACTCTACCTGGCTGAGCTACGGGCCCACACAGAATGTACGGGGCTGGCAGTGCAATTTAATTTTATACATCCCTTCATTAATTGTCGTAACAAAACATTTTAATTCTCTTGAGTGGGCTTTTCTAATGCGCCCGGGTAGTATAGGGGTATGCATTGAAATGAGTATGTTACCGTAAAGTCCGGTCTAGTATGGGGGACTGTCACTCCTTCGACCCGGGTTCGAATCCCGGCCCGGGCGCTCCTAAATAGTCTTCTTTTTTATCTTGTCCTTAGGGTGCTGATTATGATATGATAGAGGTCGTTATTTTTCGCGGCAATGAAGGACATTTTTGAATTCGCTCGCAGCTCAGCGTCAAGCATCTGTTCTTCAGGAGAGTAAATCGTTCCACCTGCCTCTCTGACGATCAAATAAGCTGCTGCCATGTCCGTTGCTCTAATTTTGCCACGCAGATCAATATACGCATCTAAAGAACCCTTTGCAAGGTAACAAAGTTCGAGCGCGTTAGCACCAAAAAGCCTAATATGATCAGAAATTCTGATTAATTTTGAAAGTGCACGTATATCATGCGTGGAAGTACGAGAAATATTCATGCCAACTATCAATTCGGAACCTTTTCGTTCTTCGCTATTCGCAGTGATTCTTACATCATTCATGTACGCTCCCTTGTTCTTCGTGGCGAAGAAAAGCTCACCTCGAAATAGATCCATAACGGCCGCGTGCACCACTGAACTCAGCTTGTTTTCCGAGGCATATGCAAGAGAACAGCAATAAAAGGGAAGGCCAGCAGCCGCATTGGTTGTACCATCGATCGGATCAATCACTAGATATCCATCGTTTCCTGAGACTGTGCCGCATTCCTCACCAATAATTGTAGGACAGAGCCCAAATCTCCTGACAGTCCTAATGACTGCCTCTTCGGCTTCGATATCTATCTTCCTTGACAGGTCGCCGCCCGCCCCGACTCCTAGTCGTTGGTTGCCTTCCGGGGTTCCAATAAGACCTAACATTGTCTCATATACTTCTTTGCATGCTTCTCGAAGTACATCCAGCGGGACCACGAATTTTACTTGCATTCAGCTAATAAAAACGTGTTAATAGGCAGAATTGGCTGAACGATAGCAATTAGAATCCATTAGAAATGCAGGAAGACAATTGCATCATATCCATCTATTTATTCCCTGTTATCGGGAGAGGACATACTATATCCTAAGGCAAAACGATTTGAGCGCCTTTTTACTATATCTTGTCCTTCTCGGCGTCTGTGCTGTCTTCATTAAGCGTCCAGGGGAACCATTTTCCGATAATCTTTGACCAATCTATTCTCAATGAAAAATAAATTAATAATCCCAATATGAGTGCGCTTATGACAGCTCCAGATACAAGATATACAGGATTGACCTCCTCTGATGAAAGCATATCTACGAAGGGCCTCCCTACAAAAATGGTCCCTGCAACTATCATTTCATTAAGAATCATCTTTCCCGCAAAGACAGCGGTAGCAAATTTCCACGGTTTGTACTTTGCTAGTCCAAGCGGGATGTATACCACGTCGTCAGGTATTGGGGTTACCGAGGCTACGAATGCTCCCGCCCATCCGTATTTGCTCAAAAGTTTTTGTAAGGGCAAGATCCTTTTTTTTGTCTTATTGCTGAGTATGTTCCTGCCATAATAGCTACCATAGAAGATTATCATCTTCGCGGCAACTGCACCTACTGCACTAGAGAAAGCAATTACATGGGGATCGAAACTTCGGTTTAAAGTTGCGGTAACCAGAACTGGAAAGTACGGAACAGGGATGAACACTATGACACTACCTATAAAACTTATCAAGAGAATTCCTAGATACCCGAGACCTTCATACAGCGCGAATATCTCGCCGAAACTAACCAAGCATATTAACTGACAGTAAACCTATATATCTAGTGTTATATCGAAAGTGCTCGCCAGCGTCACTGCTTACGCTAAGACCGTCGGCGGCATTTCAGATTATCTCCGGTTCCATACTCCTTTCAATAAGCCTGGGCAAACATGGCAACACGCGAGGCCTTAGTTTCGCAATAGACGCACTTCGGAAATCGCGATAGATCCTGTCCAACAAACGGGATTACTCGTATATCTGCACCCGTAGCTTCTTTAATCCGCAACTCACACTCTTGATCCTCACACCATCCGCACATAACAAACCCGCCTTTGCTATCTATGATGGACTTTAGAGCGTTCAAACTATTTGCTTCTGAAATACACCCGTTCAGGAGTGCTTTAGCTCGAACAAGCAGGTTGCCTTGGATTTCATCCAATATCTTAGGAACGCGTAACATTAATTCATCGCGTTTGCAACAAATCCTTTCAAGTGTGTCCCTTCTTACTAATTCCAATTCTCCCTTAGCTATGTCTCTTTTTCCAATATTGACCCGGAGAGGTACTCCCTTCAATTCCCATTCATTAAATTTCCACCCTGAAGTATACTCATCTCGATCATCAACTAGAATCCTCAGCCTATTGCTTTTCAAAGTAGTCCCAATTTCGACCGCTGATCGTTTCACATCATGTGCATCCTCATCTCTGAATATTGGAACAATTACGATTTGGATCGGTGCTATTCTAGGAGGTAATATTATTCCTCGGTCGTCACCGTGGACCATAACCACGGCTCCAATTAGACGCCACGAAAGACCCCACGATGTCTGCCAAGCAAAATGTTCTTGGTTATCCCTTCCAAGGTATTTTATCCCAAAGGTCTTCGAGAAATTTTGGCCTAGGTTATGTGAAGTAGCCATTTGCAGCGCTTTTCCGTCACTCATTATGCCCTCTAGCGTAAAAGTTTCTTCCGCACCAACAAATTTTTCCTTTTCACTCTTGTACCCTGCAATACAGGGGATAGCCAAGTCCTCTTCTATGATTTTCCGGTATACTTCTAAAATCTCCTGCGATTGGCTTTTCGCTTCTTCCATGTTTTCATGAACCGTATGGCCTTCCTGCCAGAGGAACTCTGAGTTCCGGATAAGAGGTTTCGTTCCTTTAATATCTGCCCGTAGCGCGCTGTTCCAGAAATTCATTTTTAGGGGTAGGTCCCTGTAGCTTTTAATCCAATTGGAAAATGTCGAGTAGGCAATAGCCTCAGATGTGGGCCTCAACGCGAGTTTTTCTGCCAACGGATTGTTTCCAGCCGCTGTCACCCAGTATACCTCCGGGTTGAATCCTGAAAAGTGCTGTTTTTCCTTTGCGAGGATTTTTTCTGGAATCAGCAGAGGGAGAAATCCGTTTTCGTGACCTAAAGCAATTAAGATCTTATCCAATATTTCACTTAGAATAGTCCATATTCTGTATCCGTAAGGACGAAGCACTATGAAGCCTTTAACCGGTCCATAGTCTATCAGCTCTCCTTTTATTACAGCCTGAAGATACCACTCAGAGAAATCCTCAATTTTTTTTACTGAGATACCGAGTGGCTTCCGACTGTCCAATAGCGTCACGTGAGTTGTATGTTATCTGGAATGGGACGTCATCTATTACAGCGGATCTCCTCTGCAGTTTACCTCGCCCGTTATTCGGCTATTAAAATTCTTGCAAACATAGCACTGAACAAAGCCAATTTCTTGTTTTAGAACCGGACAATCAACTGCTTCTAGCTTCATTCTTTTGAGCATCTTGGGACTAACCCCTTTAAGTTTGAGCTTGCCCTTATCATCCATCATGCCTATACTCTGTAATTCCGCTTTTGCTTCAGTCGTCAGCTTGATTCCTTTTTCGACCGCCTTGATAGGTACAATGTATCTTGTTTGTACACTTTCGCTCATTAAATAGCACAATACACTAGGAGTATATCACCCTTGCTAAAATCATCAAAAACCAATTAGTGGTAATGCGATCTGATATAGATCAATTTGTTGAGCCTCCGCTCGATGATGTATTAGGAACAATAGCGGGTCGACATCGCGTTTGGATATGTAAATGTAATGTATTGTTCTTTAATAAAACCCTACCATTCTTCTCTTAAACAAACTTAATATAGAATACGCGACGTCAACATGTCAAGCGCCTAGGAATGTTGGTGATATTTGACGTGGAGGGTGTTCTTCTTAACGCCGAGTACCTTCCGGTCTTGTCTCAGCTGATGGGTCCAGAAAAGGAAGAAGAAATATGGCGAATTACCAAGCAGGGCATAAGAGGCGAGATTAATTGGGAGGAAGGTCTGAGAAGAAGGGTTTCAGCCTTAAAGGGCATAAGCTTGGAAGATGCAACAAGGATTGCTGAGAACCTCGAGATAATGCCAGGAGCGAAGGAGCTATGCTCCTCACTAAAGCGAGCTGGCTGGCGTATGATAGCTGTGTCGGGTGGATTTTCAATAATTACCGAGAGACTAAAAGGAGATCTAGGATTAGACAAGATCTTTTGTAACGAGTTAATCTTTGAGAATGGCAAGTTAGTAGACTTGAAAATGAATGTAACTTCTGACAAGGCTGCAGCTGTTATGCCTACGATAAAAGATTGGAGAGTTAACAGGTCTGATACGGTTGTTGTAGTGGATGGGGCTAATGACTTGAGCTTATTTGATATCGCAGGTTACACAGTTGGCTTTTGTCCTGTGGAAAAAGTCAAAGAAAGGTCTGACGCGGTGCTGGAGATACGGGATCTGTCCTTATTACTTAATTTACTCGAAAAAAAGTTTGGTAACGCGGTACTGGCAAGCACCCAGTAAGATAATATCCTATAGGTAATTATTTTAGCCCTCACATTATTATTTACCGCATCTTGAAACAGGAGATAAGAGTCATTCCTGTCAAAATCACAAGAGATGTCATGCCCGGTGACAGGTTATACGACCTAATTCTACATTCCACTATCTCCCAAAGATTAAAGCTTACCGATGGTGATATTGTTGTAATAGCTCAAAAAATAGTTTCCAAGGCGGAGAGTCAAATTGTACCCTTGAACTCGTTGGTTCCATCTGATTTTGCGCTAAGGCTGGCAAAGGCTTCCGGAAAAGACCCAAGGCTGACAGAATTGATTTTAAGACAATCTAAGAGCATCATAAGAGTGTCAAACGGGGTCATAATTACTGAAACTAAACATGGCTTTGTATGTGCCAATGCTGGCATAGATCAGAGCAATATTATGAATAGTGACCAAAACGCACTGTTGCTTCCTGATGATCCTGATGCATCTGCGAAACGGATTATGAAAATGTTGAGGAAAATAACAAATAGAGAAATTGCAGTAATAATAACTGATAGTTTCGGAAGACCATTCAGGAATGGCCAGACCAATGTAGCAATAGGCATAGCGGGTTTAAATCCGGTCAAAAGCTACATAGGAGAGAAAGATATGTATGGAAAAACGCTCAAGGTAACCGAAATTGCAATAGTTGACGAACTCGCATCTGCAGCAGAGTTAGTAATGGGGAAATCAATTTGTGTACCAATCGCAATTGTCAGGGGATATGATTATAAGAAGTCGGAGAGTAGCTCAATTAATGAATTGATTCGGGCTAAGGAAAAAGATCTCTTTAGATAATATTAGTGCTTTCGTTGATAAAATATCGCCATTAGCAGTCTCATAAACGTTTATTATTGCGCATATGCAACTTAGTTCCATAGAGATGGACGCCAGTAATGCTGGAGTTGATCAGGCAAGAACGTTAGATGTAAGAGGATTGTTCTGCCCCGAGCCAGTCTTCCGCACAAAGATTGAAATCGAAAAGCTTGCTAGCGGCGATGTTCTTAAGGTAGTAGCAGACGATCCGGAATCTGAGGAAGACATTTCCCGCTGGATAAGCAGAACAGGGCACCAACTTCTTTCGATAAATAAAAACCAAAAAGATCTCGAGTTCATAATAAAGAAGGCAAAATGAAATGGAGAGTATATCAGCACAAAATATTGTGGAGAGAGTCGGTAATACACCGCTAATAGAGTTATCCTCGTTTTCCACGAAGAATATCAAGTTTTATGCCAAGTTAGAATGGTACAATCCGTTCGGTTCTGTAAAGGACCGCGCAGCATATTGGATGGTAAAGGATGCGGAAAAAAAGGGCCTGCTGAAAAAAGGTAAGAGCATCATAATTGAACCTACCTCTGGCAATACAGGCATAGCGTTGGCAGGAATTGCAATCAGCCTAGGCTATGATGTGGAAATCGTCATCCCCGAAAAAGTGAGCGGAGAAACGAAGAAGATCCTGAAGGATCTAGGGGCGTTGCTTCACGAAACGTCAGACGATTTGTGTCCCAGAGTTGGAGCAGGAACAGATCAAAGCATTGCATTGGCAAAGGCCATCGCAAAACCGAGACCAGATTTATACTATATGCCAAATCAATACGAGAATGATGCTAACTATTTGGCACATTATGAAAGTACCGGACCGGAAATTTGGTCACAGACGAATGGTAAAGTTTCTCATTTCTTCACTGGTTGTGGAACCGGCGGAACTATTACGGGTGTCGCCACATACCTAAAGCAGAAAAAGAGTGACGTCAGAATCATTGCAATTCAAGCCCAACAAAATCATTTGCTGCAGGGCTTAAGGAACTTTGAGGAGTCTGCCATGCCAGAATTGTTCAAGCGACGACAAGGCGTTGTCGACCACTGGATAACTGCGACCAACAAGGATTCTTTTGAAATGGCGAGAGAGCTAGCTATTCGTGAGAATTTATTGGTTGGACCATCATCGGGATCTGTTATGGCCTCTATGTTAGAAATCGCCAATGAGCTGCAAGATGGTGTATTCGTGGGACTTTTTGCTGATGACGGAAGGAAATTCAAGAGCCTATATGTTGATCAAGGAATTTTTACATCTGCAGAATACGATGTCCTCCAAAATAGCGCAAAGAATCTTCCACCTTTGGCGTATCAAAAGAACAAGTAACTATAGCTTTTTAGCGCCGATGTTTTCTTTCGGTCAACCACTTCTCTACATCCAGCGCGGCCATGCAGCCAAACCCACCGGCTGTTATCGCTTGCCTATACCTGAAGTCGTGAACGTCGCCAGCGGCAAATACTCCCTCTATGTTTGTTGCCGTGTGATTTTTTAAGATAATGTAGCCCTTGTTGTCTAGTTCTATCTGCCCCTTGTATATTGCTGTATTGGGTTCATGGCCTATAGCTACAAAAATTCCTCCTGCAGGCAGTTTTTGCTCAAGGCCATTTTCTACGTCTTTGACGGTTACTGCGCCGACTTTCCTATCTCCTTCGATAGTCGAAATTACTCTGTTCCATAAGAATTCTATCTTGGGATTTTCAAAGGCTTTTTCCTGGAGAATTTTACTTGCTCTTAATGATGCTCTACGATGAACGAGCCTGACTGACCTACCGAACTTTGTAAGGAAGGTCGCCTCTTCCAAAGCTGTATCCCCGCCACCAACAACCACAATATCTTCACCCTTGAAGAAAGGGCCATCACATGTTGCACAATATGATACGCCTCTTCCGGCAAACTGTTCCTCAGATGGAATTCCAAGCTTCCTGGGGGAAGCTCCCGTACATATAATTACCGAGTGCGCTTTGCAGGTCTCCGAATGAGAAGTAACTTCGAAGGGCCTTTTGTTGAAATCTACACGGATAACCTCGTCATCTACGATACAAGTGCCAAATCTTTCTGCTTGCTGTCTCATGTTCATCATAAGTTCTGGACCAAAAATTCCGTTAGGAAACCCTGGGTAATTCTCAACCTCACTTGTAGTCATAAGCTGACCACCTGGCAGTGTACCCGAGACAATTCTGGTCTTCAGTTTTGCACGTGACGTGTATATTCCTGCAGTGTATCCTGCTGGTCCTGAACCTATAATAACTACATCATAAGTTTGCGACGCCGCTGGCTTACTGGAGACAGGGTCGTCGGAACTATAAGACGACATATAGACTGACTACCATCTAGAACCATGGCACCTGTTAATAATTTGTTCGAAAATCAAAAAAGTTGGAGAAATCGAGCCCAAACTATGAATCTATTTTAATCAATAACAGAAGGGCTATAACATGGGTGGGAGGTTGCTTATTTCTTCCATTTTGCTTTGGGCTATTTCTGCTGCCTTGATCCCTGAGAGCAGCATCGAACCGAAAGTTGGCCCCATTCTGGCTAGTCCAAAGGTTTCGGTTACAGACATCCCCGCAGCTATTAGACCAGGAAATACTTCACCGGTCTTATTGACAACTTCATCCTCGCCGCCGTCAACCCACATTGGATCCATTCCTTTCCAATTTACATATCCTCTGTCCATCAAGCGCCTCACAGCAACTGAGTCATGACCAGAAGCATCAATCACGATCTTGCTTTCCAAAGCAACCGGATCCACACAGGTAACATTTCGCGGCAATGCAGAAACGGGCATCCAGTTGACAACGACTCCGCCAACGCGACCGTTCTTCAATATTAGATCGTCAAATTTAGTCAGTTGCAGGAACCTAACTCCAGCGTCGCAGGTCGCAGCAATTAATTTTGAACATGCGTGAGGCCCCCATGTGGCATAAAGCCCATTGCCCATTTTTCGATATGGTACACCCAATTCATCCCAAATCATATGTGCCGGTGATCGTACGGTAACGGGGTTCATCATGTATCCCCCGACCCAGTACCCCCCACCTAGGTAATTATTTTGTTCCACTATTAGGGTCTTTAATCCCGCGGCAGCAAGTTTTCGGCCCGCAGTTAAGCCGGCTGGACCTGCGCCTATTATAATTATCTGACTATCAGCGTATTCCTGAATTGTCTCGTTAAACATCGCGGCTATGCTCTTGGTAATATCCTTCTCACTAGTCTCAGTGAAAGTCTTTTCCATGTAGAGTATCTGTCGTTCCTATTATAATATATTATCTTGGTTCTTGCTTCTGAGATTTTAACGAGCTAAAGCCGTTGTTCTATTAAGCATTAAACGAGAAGGACTCTGCCTGCAGTACTATTCGCCTGTTGAGCTTGACACAATGTTGCCTCTGACTTTTACGTCCATCTCCGAAAGCAAATTTATGAGATCTGTTTTGTGGGAATTTAGGTACTCTTGGCCCCTGTCTTTTATCCTAATATGGTAGAGCCTCACGTCCCTATGTTGATCAAAGAATTGTTCTATCATTGCACTACCATGATGAGCAGGATTTATTAATTTCTCAAGAGCCTCTAGAGTTTGCTGAATATCTCCCTTTTCGACAGATATTTTGGCCATACCAATAATTTCACTGATATCTTTTAATTCTTGGAGAGGAGCAGAAATGACTTTATTTTTCTTTAAAAAGCCCGTCTGTTTCGCATATCCAATTTTTTCTGCAATCTCTTGAGTAATCTCGTAATATTCTTCCTTACTAGTAATGGTCTTTTTTTCTTTTCTTACTAGCAGGCCCTTCATAGTTAACCTCATGACCGCATCTTCTACATCTTGTCTATCCATTCCTGTTATCCAGACGATCTTCCCCACGTAATTGTAGCCCTGTCTAATCGATTCTAGTACTACCACTTCAATTATCCTTCGGAACCCTTCTTCGGCCCTCGCGCTTTCAAAGTCTCTGTCTCTCACGGATTTCTTGGCATAATTGATGTCAATTTCAATTGAACGTTTGAGCCCTTCTAAACCCTCGTCTATTCTTCCGCTCAAGACTAAGTAACACGCATAGTTATACCAAACCATCGCGTCATTTGGATTAACATCAATAGCTTTTTCGCATGCCGCAATCGCTTTGTCGTAATTTTTTAGTCTATAGTACGCGAGTCCCTTCAGATTCCAAGGTTCAACATTATTGATATCAATTTCCAGCGCCCTGTCATATGCCGAAATGGCGCTATTGTATTCACCCAAGTGAAAATGAGCATATCCTTTCTTAATCCACGCGTCCACATATTTCTGGTCGAGTCGCAATGCTAACTCGAAGCTGCGAATCGCGTCCTCGAATTTTTCGTTCGACATGCTGTTGATTCCCTTATTGTATAAGTCGTATTTCTGGAGGTCAACAGGATTTGCATTGTTCTCTTCGGGAATCGAGCCCTCAGGGGCGCCACTTGACTGCCTCTTCGATTTCCTTCCGAGAAATATGCCCATGAATAAATTTCTCTTGATCGAAGATAAATAGATTTGGATAGAAGGGAATTCGCAAGGTATAGCAACGGATCCTAGATGTAATTGATTAGAGATGGCATGTATCAGACTTACCTAGGAACATTGCAGGCTTTTCCATTCGTACAATGCGATCATTGTCGGGAGCTACCAAAGCCTGCTTCTTTTAGCTTTTATAATACAAGTACGAGAGTCAGGTTTGGCACGAATTCTGGCTAAAGCTTAAACCATTGTTACCATGAAAGAGATTAAATCGAAGAGCAACGGCTGCTAATGTAGGGCGACTTCCTGAGGAAGCAAAAACTGTATGAATAGGCTTATCAAGTACATGGATGCCAATAGAATGCCTACCTTTAGGCCTATCTCCCTTTTGAATAACGGTACAAGGGCAATGATCGTGACAACGGTGACTAGAATGACTTGATACAAGAGCACCGTAGTAAGCTCAATAGTAGTATAGAAACCCGCATGAAACATCGCGCCAAAAACGGCTACTGCCAAAAGCAGTGTATTGTTTAAGATCTTAGACCCTAAAACATTGGCGATGGCAATGGATGCACCAGCCGCTCCTTTGCGTGCAAGAATCATCATTGAGATTTTTTCTGGCATCTCCCCCGCTATCGGACTTATTATGACGGCAAGTATAATTGCTGAAATTCCTACCTCTAATGAAAACCCTTGCATCGAATGGATAAAAGGTCCCGCTCCCATTACAATTCCGATTGTCCCCGCAACGAATGCTAGTACTGCCTTCAGCATAGCCCTATCAAAAACTCGAACCGAGGCACCAGGTTCGTCAATCTCGATTAATCGACTTTTATCCTGTACTTTTTGAATCTCTGAATTTTTTAGAGATTCCCTTTTTCTTTCCTCCCTCATCTCCACAAAAGCCATTATGATGTAAGCTATGAAGAGAGCAGAAAAGGCAAAGCCGTCAACGAAGTTGTACCCGTCGATAAATAGTGCAGCACTGATAACTGCAGTTCCCAACAAAAATATCTTGTCCAGTTTAAACATTCCAACCGGAATACCCTTTAGCGGAGCCTTGGATAGACGAGTGGTGGCTATCAATAGCATTATAGATAGACCCAAAGTCATCATCAGTAAATTACTACCCAATCCAGCACCTATCGCAATGCCGTAGAAGCCATCGGCTGCAGCGTAAGTGACAATAGCAATCTCTGGAAGAGTAGTAGCTATACTTAGAAGAGTCCTTCCAACGAACTTGGCACCGTATCTCATGGAAAGATGTTCAGCTCCGTAGGAAAGAATCCAGCTCGAAATTATTAGCTCGCCGAGCCACAACAGCATAGTGAGCAAATTATTCTCGGCCAAATGCAAAATGATACTTTCGGACATAATATAATACTATAGACGCCGGACTAAATTCGGGAGATATACTAGCGCTAACGCTAGTAACTCAAGCTTCAGAAATTTGTCGCTAGGATATCCGGTAGCTCGGTAGTATTAAACTAAATTCCGCTAAAGGTGTAATCACCGTAAAGCTCAAGACCAAAGACAAATTCGGGCTTGGGCTGAGAAGTTAACCAAATCATTGCTGCCGGAACTGCTGCGCATACGATAATTGTGAGAAGGATAAGCCAAACAGCTGTCATCTTTTCACCATATGCCATATTTCGATTGTTACATTCTATGTATTTAAAGCTTATATACCATCATCTAGGTTCTCCAGAGTTGTTTGCTTCGTTCCAAATTCAAACTGCACAAGACAATTGTTTGGAACATTGAGAAGTTAATGCTGCAGTTTTTCCGGCAATGGAGCTGGATCCTACTTTATTATTATAATATATTTGACATTTTGTACAAGACCTATTCATTTAGGCTAATGACTTGACACGATTTTTGTATACTAGAATTATAAATGAGTGCCTTGCTGTTGTTCTCAGCCGTGTAATGAGATTACTCGAATATCAGGGAAAAGAGTTATTTCGTCAATACGATATCAAGGCGCCAAAATCCACATTGGCAACTTCCGTAGGCGAAGCAAGAGATCTATCATACAACCTTGAATTTCCCGTCGTACTTAAATCACAAGTGGCAGCGGGGGGTAGAGGAAAGGCCGGCGCGATTGTCAAATGCGAGTCGCACGAGGAAGTAATTACGAATTTCGAGCGGCTAATGAAAAAGGAAGTAAAAGGAGAATTGCCCCGGTCGATCTTAATTGAGCAGACCGTACGTGCTAGGAAAGAGCTTTACATCTCACTTTTCCTAAATCGAAGTAAGAGAGAATATTCATTCATATGCTCTGCGGAAGGGGGAGTCGAAATAGAAGGAGTGCAAAATAAATTTATTGTCAGCGTACCTTACTCAGGTATAACCCGACCACAAGCAAATGAATTGGCCTCAAAACTTAATCTTGGCGCAAAAACCATTCAGGAGTTTGAGGACCTCGCCATGAAGTTATCAAGGTTAGTTTTTGAGAAAGAAGCCGAATTAGCGGAGATTAATCCCGCAGTAGTTCTTGATGATGGCTCTCTAATGGCCCTCGATGCTAAGGTCATTATCGATGATAATGCTTTGTTTAGACATCCTGAGCTCAAAAAGTACCAATTAATGTCCGAGTCAGAACTGCAAGCAAAAAAAAGTGGCTTTTCCTTTGTAGAGTTAGATGGAAGCATCGCTATAATAGGAAACGGAGCGGGACTTGTAATGTCCACCCTTGACATGGTATCTGATAAAGGCGGCAAGGCTGGCTGCTTTTTAGATTTTGGAGGTAGTGCTACTACCGAAACGATTTATGATTCGTTAAAGGTGATAAGCGAGATGAAAAAGATACGCTCTATTTTGATAAACCTTTTTGGAGGAATCGTCAAAACTAGCATGGTAGCTGAAGGTATCTTAAGGGCTTATAATGAAGGCATAGTCGAAATACCGACTTTTGCTAGGATAACCGGGGCAGAAT
>DASTCR010000039.1:0-5467 GCA_035710925.1 Nitrososphaeraceae archaeon
ACCCCTTTCATAAAGTCATTCATTGATATAGATTTGGGAATATCCAAGCCTTCGATGATAGTTCTTCCGTCTTGCAATGCTTCATAAAGCTGTATATCAATTTTGGACTGCTCTTGGTACATATCAAGAATATATCCTGTCCTAATTAGAGTCTCCGGTTGGTCAAATTGCACATTTTTGATTTCGTCTTCAGCCCATTTAGGCAGAGGCTCCTCTGCCGCCTTGTCCGTTGTGCTCTTAGTTTTTCGCATACGGCTTGATACCTTAATTGCATATGTAGTAGCCATATTTAATTGCATTTTGTCCTTGCATACTGGGGTATTTAGCAGCAAGCTCGTAATCAATTCCAAAATTTCGAGTGCTAAATTTGATGTCTTCGACTTAAGCGGATCATCATCATTATAAGGCTGTAAGTACGTTGGGTTAGCTGACCGTCAGATCAGAATATACAATGACCACCACGGCAATCGCTCTTTCAGATGGAAGAACTCTAAACATACAAATTAAGAAGAGCAGCAGAGCAAAAAAACCTGCTATAATTGTTGATATTGGAGGAATATATGCGATAATCCCAGCTCATTATGAAATTAAAAATCTAGTCGACATGATATCAGAGAAAAGGAACTGGATAGCCAAAGTCTCTAAATATTATGAAAGGTTAAGATTGAGCTTCTCAGAAGAGCATCTTAGGACAAACACAATATGCTTCTTCGGTAAGAGATTTTGGATCAGAATAATAAAAGACAGGCACTCATTTGCGATAGTGTCAAAAAATCTGAGTCTAATAACCTTCCATGTTATTGATAAGCGTAAGTTTAAACACGATATTTTTAGGTGGTATAAAGATGAAACTACTAAAGCCATAAACTCACGCTTGCCCTACATCGCCTCGAAATTGAATATTCAATACAATACCTTCTCTATAAGAAGGCAAAATTCGAGATGGGGCAGTTGCTCAAAGAAAGGGAACTTAAATTTTAACGCTCTCTTGTCTGCTGTCCCTAGTGAAGTCATTAACTATGTAATAATTCATGAACTTATTCATATTATCGAGCCCAACCATTCAACAAGATTTTGGAATCATGTAAGGATAGCAGACCCGGGGTACAATGACCATAAGAAATGGCTTGGCACTTACGGCGCATTGATAAGTATGGGTCGAATAAGGCAAGTGTCAATTAATGATATATGAAAGCGATTTTTACTATGCACAAAATTGTAGTAGTATTAAGATTTGATGATGTCTACAGAGTACTTTTCTTCATAGAAACTCTTCGCACGCAACAAGAGAATGGCCATTTATTACGTGTTTAGCCTCTTGAATTTTAGATACTGTTAAACGAAATAAATCAGATAAGAACTCTTATGAAACTCGCCATCAACACGGAAAGCCTGAACTCATTACTGAGTGACAAGAACAAAAGAAAGAAGATGATATTAGTGGATGTCAGGCCCTTTGCTGATTATATGCATGGACATATCCCGGGTGCTGTTAATGTGGATCTTATGCAGTTCCATTGGATTGATACCTCCAATGCCGGAATTACACAATTTAATAAACAAACTCAAATCCTTTTTTCAAATCTTGGACTGACAAAGGACATGAGGGTGATCTTTTACGAAAACAACACCGGACCGACCGCCGCCAGAGGAGTTTGGCTACTAAGTTACTTTTCACATAGGAATGTTTGTTTACTTGACGGTGGGTTTGCACGGTGGCAGAAAGAAGGATACCCCGTAGAGACAAAGACAAATCCATATCGGCACTCCGCCTTTAGAAGTCCAGCTAAGCCCGAGATTCTGGCCACGTATGATGAGATACTTAAAGCTATAAAAAATAAGGACAATAATGCGTCAATTATTGACACACGCTCTAGCGCCGAGTTTGATGGGTCCGTTTTACGCGCGGCCAAGGTTGGGCACATACCAGGCGCAATAAATATAGACTGGAATAAGAATATTGAGGATGGGGCCTTCAAAGACATAAGTAAGTTAAGAGAAGTATATTCCCACATCCCAAAAGATAAACGAATCATAACGTACTGCCAAGGAGGATACAGAGCCGCAAACACCTATCTTGCGTTAAAAATGATTGGCTATAGAAACATAAAGGTCTACCTAGGTTCCTGGGGAGAATGGGGCAACAAGGAAGGACTTCCCGCTGAAAAATAGCGCTGATATGCGAAAATTGTCTTTATTTCGTCTTCACTAAGCCACACGATAAATTCTTACAAGTGTAGAAATCATTAGCCAACGAACCCTAAAATATTGGAACTGATGTAACCATGAGGATGGCGGATAAAAAGAAGAATAAGAGCGATAATCGTAATAGAGAAGACAGTTATTTCGCGGCTGGTAGGCGCAAAAGAAAACGATATATGAAAATTATTATTCCAGCTATTATCGCTGTTATAGCGGTGGCAGCTATTTCTGCTATTATATTTTCCCTTCAGCCCAAAAGTAGTAGTAATTACGGACCAGTGGGCTCAGCGCATGAACATGCAGCTTTTCTCGTAAAGTTGGACGGGGTTCCCATTGATTTCAGTCAAAGTAAATACCAAGTCAAGTCCAGATTAGTACATGTTGAAAATAATGATGGATCAACGCTTCATAGGCATGCCACGGATGTTCCATTTATAGAATTTCTCAAAAGTGTAGATATGGACATAAGAAACGGATGCTTTATGGGAGATGATAGAAGAGAATATTGTGATACCGCAGATAAAAAATTACGATATTTTGTGAATGGAACTGAAACTGGATCTATTTCAGATTACGTCCCAAATGAAAATGACAGAATACTTGTTATCTATGGTGATGAAAATGACAATGAAATTAAACAAGAAATTGATGCTCTAAGACAAATCCCAATTCGAAGGTAGTTCTAATCTCTTTGAAGAGCTATTAGAAGAATCACATTGGTGCTCGTAATAGCGCTCATTTAGTCCTGAGTACGTAAAAGGGACAATTTCATATTTTTGATTATATTCAAATAACATGAATTGGATGTGTCGATAATTAATTAATTAATGGAGTCTGCGGATTAGCTCTATTCAGAAGCCCTTAACTTGATAGCAGCTCTGTTAATATCCATACTATGCCATATTATGTCATATCCACTTTTTTGAAGAACGGATTCATAACACACCTCTGGTACATTCTGTTCTTTGAGGACTTTGCAAGCTTCTATATAGGAAGTATGGTCTCTGAGAACTTGCTTTATTCCCTCAAGTAGGGTAACGGGAATCAAATATCTATCCTCTATAAAATAATTGTCGTTGAGACTACCATTTTTCAAGTCTTCACTTTCCCTGATAACTTGAGAAACTGATTCGACCGGAACACCATACCTCTCTGCTATTTTCTCAAGGGAAATTATCCCACCGTAATCTGATGTACTATGAGGATTATTTTTGCTGGCTATGCGGTTTAGTTCGTCTACTAAATTGGCAGAATTGACTCTAGCCAATCTTTTAACTAATTCTATGTCGATTGTTCTAAGATGATCGAGAATCGGTTTAACTGGTATGTTGTCGTTTTTATATTTTATAAGATGATCCGGTTTGATATAATTAGATAGGCGCAAGCTAGCAAGGACCTTTTCATTGTGTTTACTTGTATCTGAAACATAACTATCCATATTTACTGCAACAAAAAAATCTCTAGTTCCAAATCTTTGATCGGTCTGCACTGGTGAAGGACTTATTTTTGATGACGATAACGATATCACGTCTGCTATTTTTTGTATCTTTCTTAAAAGATACTCGTTTGTCCAAAATCCAACTATTTCCAAATAGACTCTTATGCCGTATTTTTCAAATGCAAAATCTGGAATAAAACCTCTGCCATCGGATACTACTAGTGGGTCGGGTTCTCTAATAAGTCTCCAATCATTGCAAATCTGTTCAAATTTGACAGCAAATTTCTGCTCTACACTACTATCAAATGTAGGCTGCGTTGAAGAAAAAGAGGATAATGGCTTTTCAAATATCGTGTTCTTGATATTCGAATAGTTATCGATAAAGAGATCCGTTGGTTTTGGAAGATCTGGAGATTCCTTGTTGGATATTATAAATTCGTAGATTTTCTTTCCCGCTGAAGCAGTCTTACGTACAATATATGCTCTAAGAGACCATTCTGCAGCCTCGGTTATTGAAGGAAGAAGTTTGGCAATAGACGTACCGTATCTGTCAGTCAATTTGAAAATACTCAGTGGGCCGTCTATAGAACAGAGTATATTGTCTTCATAGGCATCTCGGGATGGCGATGTGAAATCGCTTGAAAAGGCAGGATGCATGTCTTGTCTAACTTTTTGATTAGATAACATTTCCTGGTCTTCCTGCGAATTTTTACTCTGCTGATATTGTAAACTATACATTAAGCCTAATTTCTTTACTGCTCGCAGAGCGCGCTTCCAGTTAGAACCGCCTTGTACGCTGAATTCAAGTTTTGTACTATTAAACAGCAATGTTTGCATTAAAGATAAATTATACCAGGCTATCAGTTTCTGAGGTTCGATTGATGCAAAATCCTCTAAAACAAAATTCTCATCCAGATCTGACCACATCTCTCTGACCACCATGTCATAAGACATGCTAATTTTCGATGCAACAAAACCGATTATTTCTTTTCTCTTATGCTCAGTAAGTGCATATCCTTGTTTGGATGATTCTTCAAAAAGGTATTTCCTAATGTGAAAAGAGTCTATATCTGATATTTCCTCATTGTCACCAATGTTTGGCTGAGAAGTTGGACCTTCCCCGCTGCCAAATGTGCATCGTCTCTCGAGCAGTACATATAGTCCTCTCACTAATCTATAATCATCATAGCCTGATTCTAGTAAAGAAATTCTTTCCCCAAGTTTTCTCTTTTTCTCCTTTTTCCTATATGATTCCTCAAATTCCTTAATCATACTTTCGGCAAGTTTCAGTTCATAAAAGGAGTCCTTGGCAGGCAGACAGAATAGAGGTGTGATATTTTTTCCTTTATTCATTATATTAACTCTTAGTAATGGAAGAGGAAGCATCTACCTGTAGATACCTTCGATTTTCTTTTAATCCTTACTGGCAAACAGGCCCTAAGAGCCAATGACATACAGTGATAACCAATGATTGAAGATATTACTTAGCAACAAACAACAACAACCAGTGTTATCGTTATTGTTTTTATAAATGAAAGGTTGATTTGTCAGTGTTGTTATATAAAATATATGTCGTCATCCGTTGATAATAGACTAGCTCAGTTTCTAAAAGAAGGAAAAGATTGGGACAAAAAGGCTACAAGTATCCCGGGCGTTTTCTTGCTCAAAATACCTGCGTATAGAGGTACCTCACCATCTATTGCAATAGAAATAAATCCCATAAACTCTTCCGGATCACCTACAAAAAAGAGAGGTGTGATAATAAGGTCTGCCTCAGAACTTGAGGAGATAAACAAGCTACTTTTAAATCCTAAACTTTCCCAGCTT
>DASTCR010000040.1:0-3693 GCA_035710925.1 Nitrososphaeraceae archaeon
GCCTCAAATACTTTTGACAGCCTTTGTAGAAATTCTTCTCTGCTGATATCCTCAAACCAACTCTCATATGCATTGTGAATGTAAACTAAGTCTAAAGTGGTTAGGTGCATATTTGCAAGAGATTTGTCAATGCAACGTTTGAGATAATTTGGATTCAGAACGTTATAACTAGAACTTATATCTTCAGCATGAATTACTCCATTAGATATAAACATACGCTGCATGTATTCCATTACATCGACCCCTGGATAATCGCCGTCATTAGTTATGTAACCATTTTTAGTGCTAATGAATACTTGATCCCTTGATACTATTTTATCTCTAACCAATCTCAGAAGTGCTCTCCCAATGCTTTTCTCTGATTTCATAGCCCTGTAATTAATGGCTGTGTCTACAACATTCACACTTCCTGATTTGATAGAATTGTAAACCGCATCTTCCATTAACCTATCATCTTGCTGGGTTAGCTCTCCCAGATAAGTTCCAATTCCTAAACTCGAGAGGTATAATTCATCAAAAACCCGAAAGTGGGAAGCCGGCTTTCCCTTATCTTTCACTGCACTCTCTACATATTTTCTTGTGCCAACAGGTGTTACGTGCCCCCTCAGGAGTTCAAAACTATCACTCATAAAGGAAGTTATGTCCTCCAGTACTAAATTGTATCTCTGCGATGTATTTCTTGCGACACAGGAGAAATATGTCAACACAATGATTATTTATTGAAGTCCAATCTCTATCCAAACACTGAGATCTAGTTCGTTAACCGTCTAGACGATCCTTCGTTTTTCCCAGGACTCCCAGGGCCCAGATAATCTAGAAGTACTTTTGACCAAGTACTTCATCTAATTACTCCTACCCGCAGAAAGAAGTATAACGCATATGCGGTGTAAGAAATGCTAGGAAGATAGATACTGTAAGAAGAAATAATTCACCTCTACTGCAAAGTCGTAGAATTATCGTCGAGATACAAGAAAACTACGGATCTTTCGCAATTACAAAGGGATCCGCTTAAAAACATCGTCACGTAATAATAGTCGTGAGTACTGATCAGCTCAACATCCCGATCTCCTCCCACAGCACGCGCAAGTGGGCTTTGAGGGAGATCTGTGAAATGGACAGTAAAGGGGCTCTTAAATTTAATACAGAATATCAGAGATCCAAAGTTTGGAATAAACAAAAGAAACAACTCCTTATTGACTCAATATTAAGAAATTACGATATAGCGTCAGTATTTTTAAGGCAAAGAACCAACAGCTCATTTTATGAATGCCTGGACGGTCAGCAAAGACTAAAGGCAATAATTGAATTTGTAAATGATGGCTTCGGTCTTTCGCCAAACATCACAGAAGAATTGGATGGCATTTCGACCACGTTTAGCCAGCTTCCAGATAACTATCGCGCGTATATCAAGGAGTATAAAATAAGTTCAGTTATTGTCACAGACGTAGACGAGGAAACAACCTCTGATATTTTCCTGCGTTTACAAGAAGGAATGCCCCTTAACTCGGCCGAAAAACTCAACGCAATAAGAGGAAAGATGCGAAAGAAGGTAATTGATATATCACAACATCCATTTCTTACTAAAGTCGGTTTACCTAATACGCGATTTGCCCATCGATATCTTGCAGCACAGATGTTAGCGCTTTCGATCTCGAGTAAATTTCTTTCAGTAAATTATGAATTGCTCAAGAGATATTACAGGATATATAAGAGCCAAGTTCCGGACGCGGCGTTGAACCGAGTCATTAGTGCACTTAATTTTCTTGATAGATCACTAGGGGAAAAAGCCCCTTCAATAAGACACAAAGCTGACATACTATCACTTTATCTACTTGCCAGTTCCCTCAGGTCGGGCTATTCACTATCTGGACTTGATGAAAAATTGGCAGGGTTTGTATTTGACTTTATTTCAAACATACAGGAGTCTGACAGGTTACAAAACAACGAAAACAATAAGCCCTACAAGATGTACGCTAATTTGCGTTCTGATTCGGCGCCTCACATTAGAGAAAGGCGCAATATAATTCTATCAAAGTTCCTGCAGTTTGAACCCTCAATTCTTCCAAAAGATCCGGCGAGGGATTACAGCTACCCGGAACGGCTGGCAATATTTCAGCAATCAAAAGGAATGTGTAGTAAGTGCCACCAGCCAACCCCCTTCAATATCGGGATAGCCGAACATATTAAGATGCCTGAGGTCGGAGGATCTACAACAATAAATAATGGAAGATGGATTTGCGAACAGTGCCACAAAACACGACGTAAATAAATACCGACCATTTGGGGACACGGAATCATTTGTTATAAAAGTCAGTCAGGTGCCTGGCGATTGAGTTCAATTGCTGGATTTTTTATGATGTTTTCCGAGAGATGGATGGTGAAATTGTTCTGGAATGCCGCTTGTTCCTCATACTGAATTCCTCATTCGCATTCGTATCATCTATAAACCGGATGGTGTTATATTTCCAGCACCGTGGTGGGAAAATTACATGAGAAATGAATTTCTTTGGAAAGGAGACCATTTCTGTTTTTTCAAGCCAGTCTCATTTTTGATTCTTATTTCAATTATATCCACTGGTTTCTTGGCGTCATTCAATGTGACGGGTTTGCCTCCAGCGCAAGCACATCTAGACCATTTACCTCATTTCAACTCTGGGGGAAATAGATACGGCTATGGAGATCATATTTCCTATATCTCGATAGAACCAGAATATGGAACGACGGATTATCCTAGCATGCTCACGTTCAGCGTTCAAGATTTTGATGGGAACGACATTTACAATATAACGACGATGGTAGAGATATATGACTCTATCAGCGGGAAGCGCATCCACCTGTTTCCATGGACATTCAGAGAGATCGGAGATTTTCATCTCTATTATCAATTTCCTAAAAAGGGAGGCTATCAGGTAGTCCTGAGCGTCCGCGACGCTGTAGAAAATAAAGCAGTAAATGGTTACGGACAGCCCATATCAAGTCTGTCTACCGACCCCCCGCGTTCTATCCTAGGTGACATCTCAAACTGCGACTGCATAAGAACAATCTTCAATATATCAATTGCAACCACATTTGGAACAATCCAAAATACATTATTCATTATCTGTATTGTTTCCCCACTAATTCTTTTAGGATTGGTTCTCAGCAAGAACTATTACAAGAAAAGTTCAATGTATAGAAGTAAACATAATGTATATTCTAGCACATCTGATGTCAGATGGGACGGTCAAAGAGAGGTCAAGACAGCTAAAGATGGTTCCCCAAGTGGCAAGCAAATTGTAAAATATTCTATAATGCTATTGGCATTAGCGGGAGGTATAGTACATCTGGTTGTTTTTCCTGAGCATGGCTCTTTACACATTTACTACAGCATCTTTCTTCTAGCTGCCTCAGGAGGCCAGATCGCTTATGGCATTTTGTATTTCCTTGTAATGTTGTCAAAACCATTTTACGAAGTATCTGCGACAAATGAGATCAGATCGACTTATCTTAATAACATGGCCGTGAACTGGTTCGGATTTTTCGGCACAGCTGTTCTTGTTGGATTATATATTTATGTGCTCTTATATCCTCCTCCGTTATCTCCTACTAACCAACCCGAAGAAATTGAAATAGCAGGAGTCCTCGCTAAGTCCCTTGAGGTGGCGCTGCTAATAGGAATAGCATTCATTATTAAATGGGATAGACAGAAATTCC
>DASTCR010000041.1:0-5025 GCA_035710925.1 Nitrososphaeraceae archaeon
GATGAGGCGGCCAGGATGGCCATTACTCTTAAACCGGAGATCGCAAGTTCATATGCAAATGTTTCATCTCTTATGGAGGACGAGCCACTACTATCCCTAGAGCCTATAGATCTTGCTGTTAAAGACGCCTCCTACGTATTCTTTGCACCAAAGATTAGAAAAGTAGGCCAAGATGCAAAAGCTGATTGCCAAATTAAACTGCGAGATGCTATTCGTGCTCTGGGCAAGGGCTCCTCTGTTATATACTGTCTTCCTACAGGAATTGGTGGGAACTCTGAAAATATAGCCATAATAGAGCATGTTACCGGCTTATCAGCAAATAGCGACTTTCACTATTATTACATACCATTGACGACAAGCAATCCGTTTCCTAAGGAGATCATAGTGGGATCCACGGACACATTGAATAATTCGGACATTTCCAAACTTCTGACCCATCAAAACATGTTTGAAAAACTGATCGTAGTTGACGTCGCTTCTGCGGAGTTTATACATGCGATAAAAGTATTGAACCTATATAGCGGAACTGCAAGCGTTCTGGAGATCTTTAAGCATGCACGAGGTAACAACATTGGCGAGGGAGCTTACGGATTATTTACAGACATTTATCTCGACGACATTTCGGATGGTCTTTACGATCTAAGAGCAATCAGCGCATCTCTTACTGGGGCTGGTCCCTTGATGTACCTCGTAAACGGGACCATTAAAGCTACTGAGGGTTATGTCAAGCATTTAATAGACCGCATTCGAGATACTCTGAAGAATAGGGATCTTAAAGCTAGTAGGACTAAAGTCTTGGTGGCATGGACGCTGGATGTAAACGAGATGAGAGGAGACAAGATCGAATTAATGCACTCTCTAGAATCTAGACTCAAGGACTATATCGGAGACGTGGAACTACAGTACGGCTCTAAGCTAGAGTTGTACCCCTCTGACAAGACCATCGTAATCGTTGCCTGTTCGAAGTATGACCTTAACCATATTCAGACCAAAAGTAATAATGTTTCCGATGCAATAATAATGCAAGCGAACCCTGCGTGTCATATAGTAGGGTGATCACGTGTTATGAGTTTTCCGCAGCTGCAGCTTTCCGCCACCGCCACCCTTTTCTTGGCTGAAGAAGGAAGTTAAGGAGCAAGGCCCGCTTCTATATCAATTATTGTGTAATTTTCTCACATAAGACTAGAAAGAAAAAACTTATCCACCGCTATGAATTCCAAGCTCTCTGCTTCTTGTTATAATCGCTCCGCGAGTACCTCACCCTAGCGGGATTTCCCATTACCACCACGTCGGGGGGTACATCTTTTGTGACGACCGATCCCATTGCAACCACAGCATTGCTCCCTATGATGACACCTGCCTTTATCAACGCCCCACCTCCTACAATCGCTCCATCGCTGACCACAACGCCGCTCATCTTAGGACTCATTGGATAAGGGTCATTTGTAAAAGTGGCCCCTGGCCCAATGAAGACGTTTTTTCCAATAACAGTTAGAGGAGGAACATACACAGATCCTTCGATCCGGGTATTCTCCCCAATAGTAACTTTGTAGTCTACATGTGTTAAAGAGCCAATCATAACATTGTCGCCGATTTTAGTTTCATCCCCAATATATGCAAAGTGCCAAATCTTTACATTCTTTCCTATTCTTGCACTCTCGGATACCCAATTGGCAACAGTACGGCTATCCGCTTTTTTTCTCTCTCGCCCACTATGCATCTTCTTAGTCGACCATCTTCTATGTGTGGTATGGCCGAGGATCGCTAATAACCTTGTCAGGAACTCTGTCACGCCATCTCTGCAGAAATTTAATGTCGCGTTCCCGATCTCGTAACTCGTCCGGAAGCATTATCGGAATTTCGTCAATGATTGGGAAAAATCTGGCACACCGGCCACAATATAGGATCCCTTCCTCGACTACTAGTTCCCCCTGCTTTTGACTCTCGCTACCGGGTGTAATCTTCGAACTAAATTCGAACAGCTCTAAGGGGTAAAATTTGTCAATCGGGCAGGCTAGAATGTTTAGCAGATGTTTCTTCATCTATTTCAACTCTAGATATATAGGTGATCCTGTTTTGCTTGACAAGATAGCTGATTCCGCAACTTTAGTGACATTAGTAGCATCTGTCGCAGAAATTAATGATTCATCGGCGTTACCCCGCAAGGCGCCTATAAAACTTTTTAATTCTAGAGTGAGGGGTTCTAGTAGAGCTCCAGTTCGACGGGGTGTTATCGTACGTTCTGCTTCATCGATATGTATTTCTTGGGTGATAAAGTCTCCAGAAATTATTCCCTCCGTGCATAGGGCGTTGAAAGTTCTAACTTTCTTGGGGGTTATCCAATTTGAAGCTATTATTGCAGCCTTGTGGTCTTCAAATCCTAGCATGAGCGTAGCGAAGTCTTCATAGGAATGGAACTTAGCACCGGCTCTCGCAAAGACCACATTGGGACGGCTGTTAAACAAGAACATAGCTGTATCAATATCATGAACAGATGTGTCATAGATAATACCGACGTCTTTTATATGCATTGGCATCCGGTTCTCTCTATGGAACTCCAACATCAACAGATCTCCATAAGTCTTGTTTTTTATGATACGCTTGACGTCCTGAACTACAGGATTAAACCTCTCTATGTAGCCAGATGTGAGAACCACCTTTCTATCCACACTTATATTGATCATTTCTTCACATTCGGCAGAGGAAAATGCCAGCGGTTTTTCTACAAACACGTTCACGCCATGCTCCATTATCTTTTTCGCTACATCGAAGTGCGTCCTCGTAGGCGTACAGATAATGCATCCGTGCAATATTTTTTCCTTAAGCATATCATCTAAGGACGTGTAATAGCATGTATGGTATTTAGCAGCAAATTCTTTCGCCCGCTCCGCATTGGCGTCGCATATGGCTGCTAGAACCCCTAGATCCATTAGGACCCTTGCATGATTTTTTCCCCAACCTCCTACGCCAACTACTGCGACATCAAGATCACGTGGATCCTTCACCATACCGGTGTTACCCATCTCATGTATTCATCGACCCTACCGCGTACGATTTTTTCGTACATCTCACGAATATCTTTCGTTACAGGTCCCTCTTTGCCCTCACAAATAGGTCTGCCGTCCAGATGCGTAACAGCCACGATCTCTGCTGCCGTACCTGTAAGAAATAGTTCGTCGGACATGTAGAGTTCCGTCCTCGCAATAGGTCTCTCCTTGACCTCATAACCTAGCTTCCGACCAATAATGATTGCTGTTTCTCTCGTTATTCCCTCAAGGGCAGAACTTGCAAGGTTGGGAACACTAATTTCGTTATTCCTCACTAAAAATATGTTCTCGCCAGATGCCTCGCTAACATTACCCTGCATGTCAAGCATAATGGATTCATCATATCCGTTACGCCTGCATTCCTGAGTGGCGAGAACTGAGTTTAAGTAATTGCCTGCAGCCTTCGCAAGGGGCGGGAGAGAACCATCGTGGATCCTTCTCCAGGAGGAAACACAGGCTTTGATGCCTTCCGCTTTGAAGTATTTGTCAAATGGGAAAATTATGATAACCGTATGAGTAGGTGAGTCTCGGGTAACGTTAAGATCTATTCCATGTAATCCCACGAAAGTGAGTGGTCGAATATAGCAAGAGCATTTAATTGCGATTTTCCGTGCTAGTGCCACCGTTGCGTCACACAGTTCTTTCGTTGTGGCACTTGAATTAAAATTATAAACTGAAGCTGAGCGCCGGAGCCTTTTCATATGATCCTCAAGCCTAAAAATAAACAAGTTGTTTCCTGTTCCGTATCCGCGTATCCCTTCAAATACGGCGGTGCCATAGTGGAGCGAATGGGTCATTATAGGAACAGAAGCCTTTTCCCATTTAACAAACTGGCCGTCAAACCAGACGTACTCAGCCCCCTTGTTCTTCATGAGAGCAAAAGCTATTTGTGGAATATAAATAGCTTCGAGGCTAAAGGAATCCCTCAGTTGGAAATTTCAAGCCCATAAACTTGAGTGTTCGATCAGGGAGGGTGGCAAAGTTACTAACAATTCCCCAATTATCCAAGATTATCTGAGAAACCTCAAGTGGAACGAACTCAGACCACTTTTGATCTAAGCCTCCCTCTCTTGCTTGATTATAAATCATCTCCCTAATATGGGAGGCAGAAATTTCCATGCGGCTAGCAGACACTGGGTTCAGCCCGTAGATCTTTAGCGCGACTCTCTCTATACGATCCCCCGTATACGATACAAACTTTTTTTTTGAATTGATCTAACTATATCATTTCTGAGGGCCCAAGAATAAGGAGATATTATAGGCGGAAGATACTTGAAGAATGGGGCATAGAATGTATAATTTGGCATCACGGCGACATGATGCGTCCTGCAGGCCAATTCGATCATGGTTCTTCTTAAATCATAAGAAAAAGGGAAACTCCTTGTGTTTATCTCGTGGCCGTGCGCAAAGAACCTTACGGGAAACACATAAACCATATCATACTTCCCCTCCAACTGTGATATGATACGAACGTGCGTCTTTGTTACAGGATTTAAATGGGCAAGAAATATTGCCGCCGTTTCCGACCGCATCTAGTTCAATATTCAGCCAACAAAAAGAATCAGAGATAGCACTGCTACGTCTTAGCTTCGCTTAATCTCAATTTCGATCGTAGAAACATTCCTAGTCCTACCGTCCTCTGACTGGACTGTTTCAGAACCAATCCTTACTTCACCAACTTTGTATCCTGCATTTTCCATTCTCTTTAAGATGATTTGAGATACGTCGACAGCTCTCCCAATACTCAGTCCTCTTGCCTTTATGGTTACGGAGGGTTGATTGGCGAGCTGGATGAGTGTTGATGTTACGTATGCCATCAGAGGTTTTTTTCCTATGTATATTGCGTCGCGGGTTCCTTCTCTCTGAACCTGTTGATTCTGTTGTGGTAGATCTGACATGACCTTCATAGTCTGGTCTGGCTATTTAAATCTAAGACCTTCTAGCATACTGACTGTCTTCTTTAAATGCTCTATTAAAT
>DASTCR010000042.1:0-4093 GCA_035710925.1 Nitrososphaeraceae archaeon
TAACCTGTGGATGGTATCTTATGCCGCCCTTAAATGGTCCGCGTGCGTCGCTGTGTTGTGATCTATATCCAGTGAAGACTCGAATTTCGCCATTGTCCATTCGAGTCGGGAGAGATACAGTAAGAACACGCTTTGGCTGAGCTAGAATATCGTGCATCCCTCTATCGATTCCAACTATCTTGGCTGCTTCGTCAAGTTGCGTGAGGGCAACTTCAAAAGGGTTTATAATATTACTGCCCATAGGTTCTGATATCATATTATTCAGGAAAAATCTGGTGTATTTAAGCTTTGAACAAGACAAGAGGAATTTGACTATGTTAAGCTTAGATTAGCGACACATTGCCCAGTTTATAATTAATAAATGGGTGTAGCTGCGATACTATCTTTTCTTGATTTTGCGCGAAATTAGTGAGCGTAGCTGATCCTCTGTCAGCTCGGCCTCCTCTATGCCAAGGAACCTTGCAATGGTCTCTAGTTTCTCTCGCTCAGAGCCAACCGGACCTATAATTCTTGGCACAGAGGATGACGCTGAAATATTTGAGTCGGCAGAACGAGAGTTATCCTTCTCGTTTTGGATCAATTCCCTGGCCTTCTCGTATTCTCCAGTAGCTCGCCCCAGCAGTCTTGCCAAGCTTGAGAGCTTGTTAGAGCCCGCAACTAAAAATATGAGGAGCAGGACAATAATCACCCACTCAGAGGCACCTATATTCATCAGAAGCATGTTGAATTCCACATGAATCCTACAACCTGATGATATCGATTAAAAATTTTAAGTTTTGCAACTAGGCATTTCTAAAGCCTTTCCCAAATCGCGCCGATTAGTTACTATGAAGTGGCAAAAAATTATCCAGCTTGTTGCCAGCAATATTGCGCTCAAATCCGTGTTGAAAAAACTGAAAAATATGAAAAGTCGGCAGTGCGTTGAGAAAACTGGTGACAATAATTCGATCAGCTACATATCATGTTCTTTTTTCTGATGTTCCCCTAACTGATCCAAACTACTGAAAGTTCTCTTGCACAAATCGCATACCAATGGGTTTAAGTTTGGCTCATTGTAATCAAGGCCCGGTTCTCCCTGGTCGTCATCCATAATATTAAGAACGTTAAGTGAAATATATCACTTTCGCGTCAGCCTCTGCTGGCAGCTTTGATTTATGGCATAGCTATCCGGGTTTGCGGGGGATAATTATTAAATTCGGTCAAGATCTATAGAATCTGGATGGGCTACCGACCTATGGATGAGGCTACAATTGCTCAGTTACGTAATTTCGTGGATAGACTCAACACTGAATCGAAAAAGGGTTCGGTTATCGTAGTTGAGGGAAAGCGTGATGTCGAGGCCCTTACTAGGATTGGATACACAGGACACGTCATGGCACTGAATCGGTTTAAAGGAATAAACAATTTTGTTGACAGCCAATGCGCCATTGACCGAAAAATAATCTTACTTCTCGACATGGACAGAACTGGAAAATATTTGACGAGTAAACTGATGAAACAACTGCAGTCTAGAGGGGGAAACGTCTGCCTGTTTTATAAGAAGTCGCTTGCAAGGATTTCGAATGGAAAGGTTAGACACGTTGAGGATCTAATATCATACGCACCACTTCTATCGGGAATTACAAGCGCCCGGAAGGATTTGTTCATGTATATCTAGCAACCGAGATTCAGGTAAACCTATGTCTCGATCTTAATAATCGATAGTCCAAGCACTTATATTCTAGCGAAAAGTTTGTACTTTTAATAATAGTATATGAGGTTATGAGATTGCCTAATACAGGTATCGTTAAGTATCATGTTAAACTTAAATTTGAAGTCGACGGTCTAGTTGAAAAAGCGGATATAATAGGCGCGATTTTTGGCCAGACAGAAGGTCTACTTGGTCCAGAAATGAACCTGAATGAGTTACAAAAGGTATCCAAAGTTGGCAGAATAGAGGTTAATGTGGATTCCAGATCGAATATGGCAAGGGGAGATGCCCTAATTCCAATGAGTACAGATATCTCCACCGCAGCACTTATTGCGGCAGCAATTGAAAGCATCGATAAAGTAGGACCCTTCCAGGCTAAATTTTTGCTTGTAGGTATAGACGATATACGTGCTATCAAGAAAAGAATTATTGTTGACCGCGCCAAAAGGATAGTCCAGGAATGGGCCACTAAGACAATTAGCGAGGGAGAAGAAATGCTGAAGGACGTTTATGACGCCAGCAAGCCTGGCAGGCTAACTGCGTTTGGGAAAGCGCAACTCGCTTGCGGAACCGGTGTATTTGACACTGATTGGATAATCTTAGTTGAGGGCCGAGCAGACGTCATCAATTTGCTCCGCGCGGGATTCGATAACTCAATAGCTATCGAGGGAGCAAAAATCGATGAGACAATAACCAAACTTACCGAGGACAAGAAAGTGGTTGCCTTTATCGATGGTGATAGGGCTGGAGATTTAATCCTTAAAGAGCTACAAGGTCTTGTCACGATCCAAAAGGTACTGAGAGCCCCTCCAGGAAGAGAAGTAGAAGAATTAACTCCCCTAGAGATAACTGAGATTCTCAAAGAAGTTCTATCACCACCCACACCTGTGGATTACAAACAGGGAACTTATCCTCATCGTCAGTTGCAAATCGCAGAGGGACAGTCTGGCGCTTCTGAGTCCAAGTTACAACACAGGCGAGAAAAAAGGGAAAATGCCGAAATACAACCTGAAGTAAATCAACCTGCTCCAACTATCACCAGGAGTCCAGCTCAGCACGGTGACGTTCCTGAAGTTCTATCTACAATTAAAGAAATTTATCCACAAATTAACGAAACCTTGGAGGCCGTAATACTTGATACTTCAATGAGAACTATCCTCAAGCTTCCAGTTTCCGATCTTATAAAGAAACTCAACGCAACAGAGGGAGCTAAAATGCTAGTGCTTGACGGCATTATAACTCAGAGACTTGTGGAAGCGGCTAACAAGGTAGGTATTGAATACATCGTCGGACACAGAACAGGAGATTTAAAGCGTACCTCAGACATTAAGGTACGAACGTTTCATGACATGGGTGTTATTAACTAGATGTCATAATGGAACTTAAACTTCAGCAAGTTTTGATAATGGCACACCTTCTGCTGTTGGGTGCCTACCAAAACTATGTTGAGATTACTACAGTCCAGTTAAGCAAGGATATTAACAGATCTCCGCAGTCCGCGTCTAAGCATCTGCTGGAGCTCGAAAACGGTGGCTACATAACTAGGATAAGAAAGGGACATACAGTGAGGATTAAGGTTAGTGACAAGGGCTTCTCCCTTGTCAACATATTTTATGAAAGACTAAAAACGGCAATTGAATCCAAAACTAGTAGGGTTATAACATTCGAAGGTCATGTTGTCTCAGGAATGGGAGAAGGAGCATATTATATGTCATTAGAGGGATATCGAAAACAGTTTAGAAAAAAGCTTGGTTACGATCCCTTCCCTGGTACCCTGAATGTTGAACTTACTGATCCCGGTTCTATGCATTCAAGACGGGTCTTGAGTTCATACCCTTCGATTTTTATCGGAGGATTTTCTGATGAAGCTAGAACTTATGGGTGGGTGAAATGTTATCCTGTAGAAATCAATCACGGACTCGTAAAAAATGCTGCACTAATCGTTTTGGAACGAACACACTATGACGACAGCACGATAGAAATTATCGCCCCAATTTCCATCAAAAAAAGTGCGGGGGTTAAAAACGGTGACCGTGTTCTAATAACAACCCATATGCCGCGGGAAATTATCAAGAACTAGGTTTTATAGAAGGAGTCGCCCAAGTCGTCCTTAATAGTTGAACTTTTGGTTGTGGGAATAGGTGTATTTAATCTAATTACTCTAACATTCAAGTTCCTTTTTGCGCAGTTTTCTGCAACATCTTTTTCGGTATGAGCCTGATCATAACCTAATGCAATAGTATCAGGTTTTACATATTCAACCGTGTCGTACAGCGTTCCCTCCCTGCCTATAATCGCAAGATCGACAAAACTCAACGACGATACGAGCTCCTGTCTAAGCACTTCGTCATGAAAAATTTTTCGTTTACCTCGTATCTTCATTGCTGTGGATGTTCTAGCTAT
>DASTCR010000043.1:0-5912 GCA_035710925.1 Nitrososphaeraceae archaeon
CCGCGTTTGGATGCGCTTGAGTTACTGCCTGAGGCCAATCAATGATCCATGGTCGATTGTCGCCATCTACCATTATGTTATATTCACTGAGGTCACAATTTATAATATTAAGATTATAGGCCAGCCTTACCTCGTGCAATATATCAAATAGTAATTGTTTCGGATTATGTATGTCTTTAGCATCTACTAAATTCTCTCCTTTTATCCTACTCATAACTATGGTGTGAAGTCGCCTGTAGTATGGTTTCGGTATTGCCATACCTGCATGTTGCAGTTTTTGCAATATCGAGTATTCCGTTTGAGCCGCTTGGATATTGGTCAATATCCAATTGCGAGACGATATTTTATCAACGTAGGACCTTTTCCTCCTGACCTGTCTAAAGCTTATTCTTCCTATCCTAAAAAATTTGATCGCCCGAGTTTGGCCGTTAGCCGTAATTGCTTCAAATACGTCGGATTCCTTCCCTACTCCTATGGGCATTCCAAGACCGCTAATAATATTTCTGTCAACGAAAGCTTTGAGCGCTATCGCGTCTAGACCAGCCATTAGCAAGCCTATTCCGTCAAGAGTAACAGTCACTAATTTGAAGTCCTTTAGTCTATCAATTGTGAAGTCCGCTTTGTCCCTCTGCAGCTTCGCAGAGTAGGCTAATTGTACCCTTGTCAGAAGCTTATGGTGCGGTATAGAGTCGCTAAGGGCAGCTAGGACTTTGTAATCATCTACTTCCAACATATTAAGAAGTTTGGCGACAGATTGCACAGACGACAAATATTGATGCCTAATTTCTCCCGAGACTCATTTTAATATCTTGTTTCATCGAAATCGTCGCAATAGACACAAATAGTATATGGTTTATCCTCAGTTCTAGGATTTTGTTACTAGATGGTAAGGTCGCTCTAATTACAGGTTCAACGCAGGGAATTGGATTGGCAATAGCCAAAGAATTCGCGGAACACAACGGAGCTACTGTAATAGTTTGTTCCAGGAGCGAGGACAAAGCAAGGAGAGCGGCCGCTCTCTTGAATGGTAAAACAGACTTCGCAAGTATTGATGTCACAAGCGATGCAAGTATTGTCAAGTCTATGACCAAGGTCTTAGCATCTCATGAGCATATAGACATCCTCGTAAACAATGCAGGCTTTCCCTTTGAACGAAAAATTTGGTACAAGTCTTTAGACCAAATTTCAATCACAGCTTTGAAAGATATACTCGAGGTTGATACTGTTGGATCGGTTAGGATGACGAAAACTGTTGTTGGGAGCATGCTTGCGAGCAATCGCGGCGGAGTAATTGTTAATATTTCTTCCACTCCAGCAATGTATGGGCATTTTGAAGGCGCTCCTTATACAATGGCAAAAGCAGCGATTGTGGCGCTGACTAAGCATATCGCACGCGAATATGGAAAGAAAAACATACGAGCGTATACTCTTATGCTTGGCAATATCGCGACGGAAGCTACTTATAAATTCATGACAAGAGAAGAGAGATTGAAAGGAGCACAAGAGGCTGCAATGAAACGATGGGGGAGACCTGAGGAGGTAGCAAAGGTAGCCGCATGTGTTTCAAGTGACTATTTTTCATTCGCCACGGGCAATACCATTGTGATTGACGGGGGCGCAGAAATGTCTTAGCAGGGGTAAAAACGCAAACAATCAAGCAGAATGAGTCTAAACAATTCAAATAAGGGCAGTAATGGTGCGAAAGAGCAAGAAGATCTTCTAATTGCCGAGCAGGAGCAGGACCTTCCTGTAGAAATTGAAGATAAAAAAAAGAAGGGAACCCTACGATCTGGATATACCACCGGCACATGTGCAGCGGCCGCTACTAAGGCTTCATTATTGGCTATGCTCTCAGGAAAGAAGGTAAGCACTGTCGATGTGTCATTGCCCAAGGGTCGAGAAGCTAAGCTGTTCATAGCTTGGACAAGAATAAATCCCGATTCTTCCGTGACTTCTTGCGTGGTAAAAGATGCCGGAGACGACCCAGATGTCACCCATGGGGCGGAGATTTGTTCCACAGTTACGTTATTGTCATCCGAGGGACAAGTTATTATCGACGGGGGCATTGGGGTAGGCCGGGTTACGAAACCGGGGTTGGGGCTAGATTTAGGAAGAGCTGCAATAAACCCTGTTCCGTTTTCGATGATAATGCAAGCGATAAGAGAGGGGGCAGGTGACATGCTCAAGGAGCGTGGAGTTAAGGTGATTATTTCAGTTCCAAAGGGAGAGATTCTTGCAAATCAGACAGATAACCCTCGATTGGGTATTGTAGGGGGCATTTCAATCTTGGGCACTACGGGCATTGTCCTGCCTTATTCCACAGCATCCTTCGCGGCATCGATAAGGCAGAGTTTAGATGTGTCAATCGCAATGGGAATTGATACCGTAGTTCTGACAACGGGCGGACGGAGCGAGGACTTTTCAAAAGTATACCTGGGTAACACCGCTCCAGAGCACGCATATATACAGATTGGCGACTTTATTGGTTATAGCATAAGGCAATGCCTAAACAAAAACATCAGAAAAGTAGTTGTTGCAGGCTTTATTGGAAAATTGACAAAAATGGCTATGGGCGTGAAACAGACACACGTCCGCGGGTCTCGAGTAAGTATGGAGTTTATGGCATCAATTGCCTCTGAATGCAATGCTTCAGCGGCGACTATTGAAAAGATAAGAATGGCGAATACCGCAAGACATGTATCTGAAATTGTGGATGCAAATGGGATTAAAGGATTTCATGATGCTATATGCAAGAAAATCTGCGAGAGATTGGGCGAATATTCAAATGGCAGAATTGAGATCCGAGTTATAATGTTTGAATTTGATGGAAAAGTCAAAGGTTTGTATCCGTGATAGTGGCTAGTTTAAGTTCGTCTTCAGTGGAGCATATGATTCATATCCTTGTCTATTGGTTGAGAGTAAATGGTGTTCCTCGTGGGTCAAGAAATAAACATATGGGGAACATTTCAATGTATTTCACCCCTTAGGACCCAGCACTTATGTCAATTTCTAGCACTGCTATTATAGCGATCACTAAACAAGGCATTGCCATCGCCCGAAAAATTGGGCAGAACTTGGGCAATGTTCAGATTTATGTTCCCGCGAAACATAAGGATCTGGGAAATGATATAACGTGGTTCAAGGAGCAAACTGGAGATATTGTAGCCTCTCTATTCAAGAATTACGACGCATTAATATGCATCTTTTCTCTTGGTGCCGTTATAAGATTGATCGCACCCGTCATAGCAAGTAAGAAAAGTGATCCTGCTGTACTTGTCATTGATGACAAGGCCAATTTTGTTATTAGCGCTCTGTCAGGGCACTTGGGAGGAGCGAATGAACTTGCAAGGAAGGTATCTTCGTTTTTTCCGGATTCAAGACCAGTGATCACGACTGCGGCCGACGTCAACGAAACCATATCCGTCGATCTGATAGGAAGAGAATTTGGCTGGGAAATCGAATTTGATCAAAATGTGACGAGCGTCAGCGCCCTAATGGTAAATGAAGAAATGATAGGTCTCTACCAAGATGCTGGCCAGAGAGATTGGTGGAACAAACCACAGCTTCCTAGAAATATTACAATGGTCACAAATGTAGAGGACCTAAAGAGCCATCAGTTTAAAGGATGCCTGATAATATCTGACAGGATAGTTAGCGACAGGGATATCACAGAAAAATCCGTCGTCTATCGACCCAAGAATCTTATAGTAGGCATAGGATTGCATTGGACGACAAGCAAACAAAGTATCGAAAGCGCTATAAAGTCAGTATTGGATAACCATGATCTGAGTTGGAAGAGTATCGAAGCTGTGGCATCTGTGGACAGAGGGGCTCAGGTGAAGGGACTGCAGGAGTTTTCAAGGCATCACAATATCCCCATCCGACTTTTTGACAAATGTAAACTAAATGAAGTAAAGGTGCCAAACCCATCAGATATGGTACTAAGGTATGAAGGAACAGCAAGTGTTTCAGAAGCGTCCGCTCTGTTAGCATCACAGGGAAACCTAGTTATTCCCAAACAGAAATTTCCTCCAGATTTGACAGTTGCAGTTGCACGGAAAATTTATTGATTGAATTGAAGAAAGCGTTGCTACTTATTGATAGGGGAAGTCGAGAACCGGAGGTTAAAGAAGAGCTGTCTGAAATTTGCTCTGTAGTCAGGACCAGAGGACAATATAGTTATTGCAATTATTGCTTCCTGGAGGTCATTCCTCCTTATATTGATGAGGGGGTAAGAGGCTGTGTTCGAAGCGGGTCGACCTTTATCACAATTGTTCCATATTTTCTCTATCCTGGCATGAAACTAAAGGAGACTGTTAAGCAAAGTGCGTCAATTTGCAGAGATCAGAATCTGAGAATTGGGATCTCGAAACCGTTATGCTATCACCATTTGTTGACCGAGCTAATTGTAGAAAGGATCTCTGAGACAAAAATTCAGCACCATATTAGCTTGAAGAATAGAGATTGTGATGTCTTGGTCGTAGGACACGGGAGTACCGACAAGAGGGCGAGGGAAGCATTTTTGTATACAATTTGTCGCCTAGGTCAATGTTATCGCAGTGTGAGTTTTAGTTTCCTCGAATTAGACGAACCAAGTATAGGAACCGCAATAACAAATGTGGTCTCGCGGCGACCAAAGACCTTGATAGTAATTCCATATTTTCTCCATAAAGGATCCCACATAAAGCATGATGTAAATAGGGAGGTTCGCTCTGCCCTGGACAGAGTATGTTTTGGGGAGGCATATGTATCTAGACACTTGGGAGTGGACGAAAAGCTAATCAATCTAGTTCTACAACGTGCAGAGGAGGTAGAGAAGAGATCTGGAATCAGATAATGCTGCAAAAGACCTTCAAGAAAACGAAGATAGGATTAATGCGAAACTTAGAAAGATGTCGGAAAGGGCATACGATATAGAATCGCAGAGCTTTAAAATTATAGAGGCAGAGGTAGGCAAGCATTCTTACGGCTCCTTGGAATGGTCTATCGTAAAACGAGCTATTCATTCAACCGCCGATTTTGACTTCGCGGGGTCTCATGGAATAGTGTTTGGAAAAGATGTCTTTAGTTCAGGATTTGATGCAATTAGGAAAAGATGTTCAATTGTCACAGACGTAGAAATGGTCCAAGTCGCTCTTAACAAATCGCTTATCTCCAGTCTGGGCCTGAAGACTGTCTGCAATATTTCAAATCAGGCTGTCATTAATGAATCACGAGCACTCAATAGGACTAGGTCGGAAGTTGCAATGCGCTACTCAGCGCAGGATATTGCTGGCGGGATAGTGGCTATCGGTAATGCTCCCACTGCTCTTTATGAAACAATCAAGATGATAAATGAACGAACCGCTATTCCAGCGCTGGTGATAGGTGTGCCAGTGGGGTTCGTCTCTGCCTTGGAATCCAAAAGAGAACTAGCCATGACTAAGATCCCCTTTGTATCGAACAATGGGAGGAAAGGAGGCAGTGCCGTCGCGTCTTCCATTGTCAACGCAATGATGCTCCTTTTTCAGCGATCTCAATCAGATCTGACAACAGCCTTAGCCCGATAAGGTATCATGATTACATTGAGGCTGGAACGTTTGTAAATAGGAATGATCAGTAAAGGATGTTTTATTGAATAAATCTTAAGCTTTATAAGCGTAAACCGGGGGCTTTAGTTGCAAAGGTTTTGGCAGAAACCTCTAGATTTTCATTGAACGATGACTCTTTTGACGACAGATATCCATCTGGATCAACGCGAGCGTTTTCGAAAATAGGTTTGGACAAAGTCTTAGTAATAGGACTAGGACAATTAGGATTACCAGTGGCAAAGTATGTCAAAGATAGAGGCTTTGATGTATATGGTTATGATATTAGTACAAAAGCGCTTGAGCGTGCGGAGAAAACAGCTGGAATAAAAAAGGCTATTAACT
>DASTCR010000044.1:0-10932 GCA_035710925.1 Nitrososphaeraceae archaeon
TAGTGCGAGAATTGCAAGATTTGCTACCGCGAATTCTAAAGCCAAACCGCACGTCGTCCCGGTAGTATTTGCTTTCGATAAAGAGAAATACTATATACCGATTGACGGAAAGACCAAAACTGCAAAACCTGAAAAACTAAAAAGGATAGGAAATATCGAAGTAAATCCTACGGTGGCTTTACTTATAGATGAATACAATGAAGATTGGAAGAAACTTTTCTTTATTATGGTACAGGGGAAGGCAGCAATAATAAGCAAGAAAAATGGAGGAGATGAAGGAGATGACGATAACAGATTATTGAAATTAGCTCATAAATTATTGTATGCAAAATACCCTCAGTATCAACATGTCGATATTGGAAGACTAGTTATAGTAATATACCCTCAGAAGACGATATTTTGGAGTATGTTCTAGGAACAAAAATTAGATTACCCCTCTCCGGTATTACTTGACTATTTTTGCTTGATCGCGTTGATATTCATCTGACAAATTGAGAAATTGCCTTGTCATATCAATCTTTTTTCAATATTTTTCCAATATGTATGAAGTTGTAGCAAAATACAATATTTTGTACTCCTATGTGGACGATCTTTTTGTACGTCGCTTGCTACTGCTTTCTCGCTCAAAGACAACCCATATAATTATTGCTGACTCAATTATTAATGCCGGATCAATTGTTTCTATTTCATTACTGTCCTTTTCCTTGTTCCTCTTTGTATGCTCCAAGGACTTTTGGCGTTCAGAAGTGTTCTACAACGAGGACACGTAATCTCTATAGGCATTTTTCCTTTAGCATTAAAACTCGTGTTGCAAAAAGGACAGGACAAAGTATAAGTCTCCACTTTATCGCTCATTTATCTATTTGCTCTTTAATATAGCAGCAAACATCGTTCATAGGTGTTTCATATAATTTTTTCGAGTGTTTATCGACTTTACAAGAAAAAGTAATCTGTGCACTATTAACGTGCTTCGGTTAGGTTCAACAACGGCGTATTGGCTGTTTTTGTAATCTCTTTCTTATCTTTGCTTTGTCTTTTGTATCGTTAGGAGTGGTCCTCAGTTGCATTCCGCAACACGGACAAAATGAACCTTCATGATACAAATAGATCTCACATCTTCTACAGTATTTCTTACCAACTGAATAATGCGATTGACCTACGATTATCTTTGAGTATATTCTCTCACATATATTACGACAGACCATGGGGATCTAGCTTAAATGTTGCTAGCGATATAAGTAATGATAATGCATTAGGAGAGGGAGAGGATAGAGAAGTACTTACGGACTCAACTCTTTACGGATAACTACAAGAGCTAGGACTGAGCTAAACCAACTAGAAAAGTCAGATATATAGGTTGTACCCTAATATACTCCTGCTAGTGACCTCTGCATTTCTACTTGTAAATGTTGAATTTCCATTTGAAGACGACGTTATGGCTAAGTTAAGAGACATACCTGAAATTGTCGATGTCTACAGAGTACAAGGAATGTATGATATAATTGCAAAGATTGAACTGGATAATGAGGAGAAATTAAAAGAGCTTGTTTCTGAACGTATTAGAAAAATAGAGAGAATTACGGGAACAGTGACTATCATGATTGCACAAGGTAAAGTATGAGATATGTTAGACCTAAAAAAATTAGTTAATTTCAGTTTAAGTCAAAATTCTTATTAATGCACGTAATTGTATTCTGATAATGGCATTGTATGGTATTTACGGCAGCCACACAACCGAATCATGTCCACTAAGCAATAATAGAACTAGGAAGAATTCGATCTTCTGCATGATACATCTGCTCATTCCTTAGTGAATCACTATTGAGCAGAATTATGAGTTTAATACGAGAAATTAAATCAACATTTCAGAGGCATAAGAAGTTCAGTCATATCAAGTTGGAGGAGGACCTTTTACCATATATTGATATTTTCACTTGAATTCCCTCCCTAGAATAAACTCTACCAAACGAATAAGCTCTAAATGATGGATAGGCTGCTTCCAACATACCTCTTGTGTATAACAGGTCTGAGTAGTCACTTACTGCTTCACAAATGATAACTAGGGATTTGGATTATATCTCTTGACTCAATTTCTTCAGAATTTCCTTGTCATTTTTAGAATTCTCCCTGCTGACGCTGCATGGGTCAAGAACCCTGCAAGAACTCAGTAATACCTCGTTAAATGTCATGTTTCAGCTCAAAAAAAATGCGACAGCCAGGATTTGCACCTGGGTTTTCAGATTGGAGATCTGACGTCCTGGACGAAACTGGACGACTGTCGCTCCACGGTCACCGATTATAGAAGGGGCACAATGTAACATTAAAAGGTTAACAGGACCCAACGCTAAGAATTTAAACATCATGTTTAATTCAACGAGATTCATTTGAGAATGCAATTTATGATACATAGAGTAATGCCTATGACTAATGAAAAAGAGCATCAACCATAAATGCAACAAAAAGTGCAGCTAAATATGGACTGGAGAACTTAAAAACTGTCCAAGATGCCTTCTCGCTTGGTTTTGTCAGCAACCATATTGACAATACTACCATTGCCGTCCCAAAAATGCTAGCAGTTATCAAATATATTAATCCAAATTGATCAAAAAAGAATGGAAGAACGCTAAATATCACCATCATTAGTGTTGTCACAGCAATTATCCGAACAGAATTTCCCTCAGTTGAGGTTACAGGTAGCATAGGGATACCAGCTCTTGTGTAATCCTTTTTGGCATGCAATGCAAGGCTCCAGATATGTGTAGGTATCCAAAGAAAAACAAGGCCTGCCATAACCAGACCGATCTCGATATTCTGTGTGGTCACTGCAACATATCCTATTAAAGCGGGCGCACCGCCCGAAAACCCGCCAAGAATGATATTTGTCTGACTTCTTCTCTTTAACCATTTGCTATAAACTATAATATTGTCAAATAGTCCAAAGCCCATTAGAGCAAAAGCCCAAATATTGATTAGCCACGCAAAAACCAATGAGATTACTACCAATATCAAGCCAAACATTAGTGCATTCTTGGGTGAGACTCTCCCCGTTGGGATTGGTCTGCCCTTGGTTCTATCCATAACTGCGTCAATATCCCGATCATTGAAGCTTGTAAGTGTATCAGCAGCAGCAGAACCTGCAGCAACTCCTCCAATGATCAAGATCCAAGTCAATGGCGAAACATTTACGTCGAACAATAAAGATGCGGTCAGTGCGGATGCAAATGCCGTGAAGACTAACAGATACCAAATCTTGGGTTTCGTGAGTTCATAATAATTTTTTACCTGGTTACCGACAGCCACCATTTGATGGATCAAAGTATTTTCATACCTATTTTTGATTCTATCATAAGCTATAGTCTCTTTGTTTGCATCATGAATAGAATATAGCTACTTAGATATTGAGGCTGGGTAGATCAATTCACGTGCGGTCTTTCTCATCTCAATAAAAGTTTCTGTCTTTTGAACTCCTTCTATTCGCCCCACTTTTTCAGAAATCAACTGATGCATTTCGTCAAGAGATCGAGCATTCATAGTTACTAGGACATCAAATCTACCGGTCACCTCCGATACTTCACGGACTTCTGGAATCTTAAACAGCTCATTGAGAACATTATCCCGCAATTTAGAATCCATATTAATCCCTGTCAGGGCCTTGACGTTCAAACCCAGAGCCTCGTCGTTAATTATCACTGTAAATTTTTTTATAAGTCCTCTCTTAATTAGTCGCTTAATTCTGCTGTAGACGACAGAAGCATTAATATTTACTTTCCTTGAGAGCTTAGGTACTGAAATACTTGCATCTTTAGATAGTTCGCTCAGAATCTTTAGGTCTAGATCGTCAATTCTGTCCATGTAATGTCCTAATATATGTGTGATTTAGAGGTTAATAAATGTATTATTTTCAAGTTTGTATTTATTTTTATGAAAAGTACTAAATCATCTTTTTGTGACGTAAGAGTTCCGCGAGCAAGACAGCACCTCTAGCAGAACCCATTCTCTCATTATGAGAAAGCAGAACATACTTTACGCCATATTCAAAAACTGTATCCCTCCTCAACCTTCCCACGACAGTTGTCATCCCATCATTTGTCTCTCTATCTATACGGGGTTGTGGTCTTGTTGGATCGTCATGAACAATTATATAGTCTTGTGGAGAAGAAGGAAAATTCTGGACTGATACAGCTTTCGAGAATTTTATCATAGCCTCTTTGACTTGTGCTGGTTCGGCAGGTTTTCTCATTCCTACAAAAACTGTTTCAGTATGGCCGTCCAACACAGGAACTCTTGTGCAAGTACAGCTGACTTTTATTGGGGCAGAATCGATTGATTCAGAGTCCAAATCACCCAGAATCTTCTTTGTCTCCACCTGAACTTTTTCTTCTTCCTTTGGAATGTATGGAATAACATTATCCATAATATCTAGAGCAATAACACCGGGAGATCTTCCTGCACCGGACAATGCCTGCATCGATGTCATAAATACATTTTCTATTTCAAACTCTTGCATAATGGGTTTTAAAGTAATTACTAGACCAGTTGTCGTACAATTTGGTAACGGAGCGATAAAACCTCTCCATCCTCTATTTTTTCTTTGGACTTCCAGCAATTCTACATGATTATCATTTATTCCTGGAATTAAGATAGGAACATCTTTTTCATATCTAAAGGCAGCAGCAGTGCTGATAACGGGGACTGATCTTGCAAACGTTGGTTCAATAAGCTTAGCATCATCCGACTCAAGGGCAGTAAAAACCAAGTCAAATTCTTGCGGGTTTACATCATCAACTCTGCTAACAATCATGTCTTCTACATAGTTTGGAACCCGTTCCTTGTTGTGCCATCTTAGAATTCCCGAGTCGCTATCGCGAAGAGCATCGATGTATTTTTTGCCAGCAGATCTGGGAGATGATGCAATCTGAGTCAGCTCAAACCAAGGGTGTCTATTAAGTGCAATTACGAATTCCTGACCGACAGCACCTGTAGCGCCAATCAGTGCAACTTTTAACATATAGCGCTTAATTGTTGTGCAACTAATAACCGTTTCCCGATAGCAAAAAGAGGAAGAATAAAGTCATTTACGATATTTCCAATCATAACTTTTATGTGGAATTGAGTTATGGTAAATTGAGGAGTTTGTAGTATACAGCGTAATGGATATAGAAAATGAGATAAAGAGCATGTCATGCTCGCACGGTGGAATATTCTCAGTAAATCCTAATTTGGTTAAGGTCGACTTTAGTTCAAATGTTAACCCTCTTGGGATCTCTAGGTTAACATTAGATTCAATACAGGAAAATGCATTCTTACTATCCTGCAAGTATCCCGACTCAGAATGCAGATCTCTAAAGAAAAGCTTAGCAAGTTATTTGGAAAATGGTTTGGACGGTGAATGGATTTGCGTAGGAAATGGAGCAACTGAATTAATCCATAGGTTCGCTCAGACCTTTGTTAGGAACAAGGTAATAATACCATTCCCAACATTTTGTGAATATGAAAGCGCGTCAAAAAGATCCGGTGCAAAAATTATTTTTGTTCCAATGTATAAATTATCTTTAGATTCAGACGCTATTATAGAAAGTTCGAAGAACTCTGACGCTATATTTTTGTGCAACCCAAATAATCCTACTGGCCTAACATGTGAACCAAAAATGATAAAGAAAATAATTGAATCGGTAGATGCCTCTACAAAAATTTTGGTGGATGAGTCTTACATCGAGCTCACTGACTATGGTCCCGATTCGCTTACCATGATAGATAGGATCAAAGAATTTAAGAACTTGATAATTTTGAGATCAATGACAAAGTCTTTTGGCTTGGCTGGATTAAGGCTCGGATATGCAATATGCAATCCCACACTTTCAAGCTGCCTATCTCGGAATCAAATCCCGTGGAGTGTAAATGGGTTGGCACAGGCTGCTGGTATAGCTTCTCTAAAGGATCTGAACCACCTTAGGCAATCTAGAGTGCTAATCCAAAAGGAGAGAGCTTTTCTGCAAGGTAGGATTGGAAAAATGCGAATGTTTACCCCGCACACTTCTAAAGTAAATTACTTCCTGATATCTCTTGAGAATAGGAACTCTATCGAGCTTAGGGATATGATTTTAGAACAGAAGGGAGTACTTGTTAGAGATTGCAGTACGTTTAGGGGTATGGGGGCAAAATATGTTCGTGTCGCCGTTAAGACTCACAGCGAAAATTTGTGTCTAATAGATGCTTTGGAGTCAGTTGATAATTGAAACCTAAATTATCACAACTGCTAATGGTTCAAGGTACTTCCTCAGGTTCAGGAAAGAGCACTCTTGTAACTGCATTTTGCAGAATATTTTCTGACAAAGGATTGCAGGTATCCCCGTTTAAAGCCCAAAATATGTCTTCGAATACGTATACTATTGCTAGTACATCACTTGAAATTTCCCAGGCGCAAGCACTCCAAGCATTTGCTTCTAGAAAACAACCAGATATAAGAATGAATCCTATTTTGCTTAAGCCTCTTGGAGATTATAGAAGCAGAGTTATCTTAAATGGCAGCTTCTATTCGGATATGCATGCACGGGAATATTATGATAAGTTTATTCTTCAGAAAGGATTCAGGAATGTGCTACAGTGCCTGGAGAGCCTCAGGAAAGAAAACGATCTAGTTATTTTAGAGGGAGCCGGTTCACCTGCAGAAATTAATATTTCTAAATATGATATAGCGAACATGTTGCTTGCCGAAAGGATCTGTACACCTGTATTAATAACTGCAGATATTGAAAGAGGGGGTTGTTTCGCGAGTATAGTTGGTACTATGAGGCTACTGAAAAAAATCCATCGAGATTTGGTCCAGGGTTTTATAATAAATAAGTTCCAAGGTGATGAATCACTCTTAATGCCAGCTATAAAATCCGTCGAGAGAATCACTAAAAAAAGGATACTAGGGATCATACCAAAAGTTAATTTTTTCTTACCTGCTGAGGATTCTCTTGATGGAAATAATCCCAGTGACCCAAAACCGTCGCTGGAATCGTTTGATAGGCAAATCGATATTCTTGCAAAAACGATAAAAAACAATGTCAATGTTGAGAAATTAATACATCGCATGATTGAATAAATATCGAGAGAAGCTGAGAGATGATACCAGAATATCTTCTAACTGGTCTAGCGATAGGGATTACCATAGATTTTTTGGTGGATGATCCACCCAACCGTTATCATCCAGTAGCATGGTTGGGTAAACTAATTGAATTCTTTATACCTAAACTAAAAGATAATAACAGATGTGCAAGGAAGGAGAAGATACATGGGATAGTTTTTGCTTCGAGTTTGGCTGTCATGTTTTTTCTTACAATTCATTTCGCATTGTCCGCAAGCCTTCACGTTCTCGGAGGTTTAATATTAATTTTGGGATCTATTTTTTTCTTGAAAGTTACGGTTTCAATCAGAGGCATGGAAAAACATATCGATGAGATTGTCTTTGAATTAAGGGACAATAATTTGAAAGGCGCTCAAACCAAGCTGTCAATGATAGTAAGTAGGGACACGGCACAACTAGACGAACAACATATCCTATCTGCAATGATTGAATGTATAGGGGAAAGTACTGTTGACGGGATTGTTTCACCATTATTTTACTATTCATTTTTTGGTCCGGCGGGGGCATTTGTTTACAGGGTAATTAACACGCTTGATTCGATGATAGGTTACGCTGATAATTATTATAGTGATATTGGATGGATGTCTGCAAAACTCGATACGTATGCGAATTTCATACCATCGAGAATTACCGCAATTCTGATTGCCTTGTCTGCCAAAATGACAGGTGCAGACTGGAAGAACTCGTTGCGTATCTTAGAGCGTGATCACGATAATACCTTAAGCCATAATGCGGGGTATCCTATGGCAAGTATGGCTGGAGCCTTAAGAATAAGGTTGGAGAAGACTGGACAATATACGTTAGGAGATGAATATGAACCTGCGACGGTTGATAAATGCAGGGCCTCCTTGGGGCTTATGAAACTAACCACCATTTTATTTTGTATCATAGTATCTACCCCTTGTATTATCGGATTGTATTTAATACGGTGGTGGGATATAGTATTTGGTATTTAGGGAACTCAAGGGAGCAATTTCATTTCTCTCAGTACTACCAATATCTAGAATGTCCTCAAGTATTGATATTAATGATATTGCTCTCGGAATGCATTTTTTCCCACTTGTTGGTGCAATAATAGGATTTACTGTTGGAGTGCTTGCATTTATAATTTCCATGTACTTTTCCCCTCTTGTAGTAGGTTTTATTGTTGTATTTGCGCTAATAGCCATCACTGGCATATCCCACATTGATGCGCTTGCTGATTTTGCTGATGGCCTAATGGTTAGAGGTGGGAAAGATGCAAAACATAGGGCTATGGACGATCCCGCAATAGGTTCAGCGGGAACTGTGGCGCTAATTCTTTACATATCTGGAATGATAATAATTATATCGGGTTTCTCGACCAGCACGAAGTTGTTAGCGAGTTTAATCACATCTGAGGTAATCGCAAAATATACCATGGTATTGCAGGCCCACGTTGGACAATCTGCTTGGGAGGGTTCAAGTTCCCCATTTACCAAAGCTATGAAAGACAGACGGAAGCTTATCGCAGCGACAGGGATTACGCTCCCCCTAATTTGCTTTGCTACAGGTGTTACAGGTGTTGTATCGCTATGTTCGTCGATGATTATTGCTATGATTATACATTATTCATCAAATAAGAGCTTAGGTGGAATTTCCGGTGACGTTTTAGGTGCTTCAAATGAAATTTCCAGACTTTCATCGCTTATTGTTGCGTTATCATTTAATTTCTAATGTCTGTGATCTAATATGATAGCAGTTGTCATGTGTGGCGGGAGGGGAACTCGAATGGCTTCCTTTGGAGAGAAGTCATTGTTGAAATTAGGAGGCAAAAGGTTAATCGAATATGTTCTTGATGCACTCATCGAATACGGATGTTTTGAAAACATAATTGCAGTGTCGAGTCCTAACACACCAGCTACTACTAAATTCCTTTACTCCCATAAATATTGTGCTTCAGGAAAGATGAATATACTGGAAGGTAATGGCGTAAATTATTCCCTTGACCTATCCTATGTCCTTGGGAAAATTAGACCGACTCTGGTTTTTGTAGCATCTGCCGATCTTCCACTATTAAATTCCTCATTAATCCAAAGGATTATTGCCCAAAACTTGCCGTATTTTCCATGCGCTCCTGTTGTTTTGGAAACGGGGTTTGTCCGGAGTTTAAATATCTCACCAAGTTCAGTGCTCACTATAGGGACAAAGGAATATTGCTACTCTGGTATAATATTAATTGATTCTTCCAGCTATAAAATTGACTCAGAATTGGAAGAACACTACTTGATAATGAACGAAAAAGAGCTTGCAATTAACGTTAATACTATCGCAGAACTCAATACGGCAGAAAGATTACTTTATTCTTAACGCTCTTAAATGTCAGCCAGCTTTACAAACGACTGTCCGAAAGGGCCAGTTTAGTTAGTATTTTCACATAAGGACAATGTATATTGTTCTGTATGCAACTTATTGATCAGTCCAAAGCACTTAAGATTTTACCCAGAATTTTGGCCCTTGCCCCCGTCTTCTCTGCGATAAGTTGTTGACAAGATTCACAGTTGATATCTGTCGTCGTATAAGAAAAGATTACCTTCTTTTCTCCGCAATTTGTACATTCTACAGAAATGAAACTGCTATTTGGTTTTGGAATTAATATATTTTTTCTTTGCATATTTGATCACAGCAATCAAGCTTGGATTTCTAACTTGCGCATTCTTATACCTTCCTTCATCGTTTTTCTTTGGCAATTTTTGCACGTATAACGTAAAGTTATTTTTTTGGTTGTTTTGGCGGTTCGTTTAAGCTCTGGGAATTTTTGGCCGCCATAACCCTTCTTATCTTCTGCATGCCTCCGCGCACCCTCTGCTACTTTTCTGTCCTTCCCTTTTTTATAAATAGCCACTACCTGTGATGTTTGGCTCTTGCATCTAGGGCAATACTTTTGCAGCTCCTTTCCTATTTTCATTATACGCAAAGTTTTCTGAAGGGTAATTTAAGGACACCGAAGAGCATTCGGATCCAGGTTATAACGAAAGATAGTTGGGCTTGGCTTTAGTGATGTATGGTCGCGCTCAGTACACTTAAATAGAGCCCCCTAATTCCCGAGAAAATCTAATATACTAAGATTCCTATAGGAAGGTAATGGTTTTCGGGTTAGATAATTTAATACAGCAAATTGTGCCGGCGACAATAGATAGCTTTGGTGTATGGATACCCTTAGCATTTGGTCTGGTAGTAGGACTTGCTTACGTCGTAGCCTCAGCAGCGAGGCGCCACAGGTAATTACCCAAACCCTTCTTTTTCTTGGTCATCTGCACTCATTTGAAGTGCATTCACCCAGTTTTTGACTGCTGAAAGAACAGCATAGAATAAATCTAGTCAAATAGGACCGGAGGCAAAAGGAGTAAATATGAACGGCTGAAGTGTTATTAATAGCAAGTTTTGCTGTATTATGTTATGGACTTTGCTGTCAAAATTGGGTCTACGAAAGATAGAAAAATAAGAATTAACCCTGCTCAGACGACTAACTTCTTATGGGAGGGAGAGAATGTTCTTTCTACACCTTCATTAATAGCCGAGATGGAAGAGACTTGCCGGCTTCTCTTAAAAGAGCAATTCATTTCTGATCCTAATTGCGATTCAGTAGGTACTCTTGTGGAAGTTAAACATATAGCTGCTACGCCTGTCGGAGCAGAAGTTCTACTCAAAGCCAAGGTAGTTTCAGCAAATGGTAGGAGAACTATGTTTGAAGTAGAGGCATTTGACGATCTGGAAAAGATAGGAGAGGGAAGACACGAACGATTTACAATTGATATACATGAATTTAGGGATAAATTTAT
>DASTCR010000045.1:0-2218 GCA_035710925.1 Nitrososphaeraceae archaeon
TATCTCAACAAGATATTCTTCTATCAGTTAACAGCGGAAGTGGTATATCCGAGGCAAGAGTGGAGAAAGGATTACCATTTAGAATTAAAGAGAAATGGGCAACAATAGGTGATGAGGATAGACCATGGCACATTCATCTTAATATGGATGAAGTTGTGCAAGCTAGGTTTGTAAAAGAACCAAGATCAGATGCAAGACAAAGTTACAGTATCAGATTCTTTGATTCAAAAGGTAATTTGTCAATGCGTGCAAATTTTACCAAAATGTATGATAGTAATGGGAATTTGATAAAGGAAAAGGTTGCCAAGTTCGATGAGATTTATGCCAAATATGGAAGTAAAGAATTACTTTCGCTAAAAGGCTAGCAGATAGAGAATAAACTGTTGAGAGGATAAAACCTTCATGATGATTACTGATAAAGAATATAATATATAAAAATACAAGGGATCAAAATATATGGTTAGTGCATGCATTCCTCGTTTTGGGCAGTCTACGTTTCTCAGGTATTTTTTTAGAGCTAGGCATTCGAAAATCTAGGTTCTCCTAGACTCTCTTCTCTTCTTTGTGTTTTCTCGTTAGGATTGACATTATTAAGTTTGTATCGACCATGACACTCACACTCACATTGATCTTGGCTAGAACAGATTTCCTTGTGCCGTCCCATCTCACATTCGGGAGTTTTAGCCATCAAAGTGTAATGCCTTTCTGCACTTTAAATACTTACATACTCTGTTGACTTATTACTTAACGTCGGCGTCTTTGAAAGTTATTGCCTAGTTGATACGTTCATATTTTATACTAACTTGTGCCACTGTAGCGATGAAACTACTCTGACTGTAGAGAAGGTAATCGTTGAAGGGGCAGAGCTATATCGTGAAATTCGCCGCAGTGGCCCTCTTTTACTGCTAATAACTTATTTGATGAATGGATTTTTGTAAGACACAATTAGTTTCGATATTTCTGGTCTCATTAAGTGCGCTGCAGGTATCTCTGCACGATTGATTAGCTCTCTCATCTTCGTACCGCTTAATTCGTCTCTAAATTCTGGTCCGTGAGGACAATTTCTTTCATTTGAATAACTAGTGCATTTTTTGCAATAATAAAATGCTGGAAAGAATAATGGTTGAATTTCAAGATTAGAATAATGTTTAAAGATTTCCTGTGCTGCAAAAGGATGATAATAATCTCCAACTCCTGCATGATCTCTTCCAATAATGATATGGGAACATCCAAAATTCTTCCGCATTATGGCATGATGAATTGCCTCCCTAGGTCCAGCATATCTCATTACCGTATGTAATGTTACAAGCATAGCTCTATCCTTAGGATAGTACGTTTCAAGGAGTGTTCTATATGTCTCTATAATGACTTCATCCTTGAAATCTCCTGGCTTTTTTTTACCAATTATGGGATTTAGAAATAATCCATCATAGATATTTAGTGCAGCCTTTTGCAACATTTCATGAGCAATGTGTGGAACATTTCTCGTCTGAAACCCCACTACTGTTTTCCATCCTCTTCTTTGTATTTCTGACCTAGTTTCAGAAGGACTCATCTTATATTTTCTTAATGGTGAAGAGGATGCTTTTTTGATTACCTCAATCTTGCCTGCAATAAGCTTGTCTTTCATTTCTAATGTTCTTGCAACTCCTGGATGCTTCACATCATCTGTCCGATAGACAGCTTTTGATGTACCAATCTTATCAAATGAATAAACTTCTTCAAAGTAAAGAACAGCAAAATAATCATTATTGTTTTTTAGCACAATTTCTCCAAAGTCTTTAATTTGTGTTGCAGTTGTATCGTCGACATCTAACACTATTGGAATAGTCCATGCTAGGCCATTCTTTAGATGACCTGATTCTATGACGCTCTTAAAGTCCTCTTGACCCATAAAGCCCTCCAAGGGGCTAAATATTCCATCAGCAATATTTTCGATGTCATTGCGAAGATCGGTTGATACTTCTATAGAAAATAATCCAGCGACATCTTTCTTAGCGGTAAATTTATTTATCAGCTTGCCTCCATGTGGTCGCGGTATGCTGGCATTATCATTGCTCGAGATATTATTTGCTTGACTACTACTACTAGTGTCAGTTATAGTATTATTCACTACCTACTCTTGGATGGTTTTGTAGGGTTCCAATGCAACCCACATTCTTTGTAACTAGTATCACTTTCCCACCACCATCTCCCTGCTCTAGGATCCTCACCAGGT
>DASTCR010000046.1:0-8464 GCA_035710925.1 Nitrososphaeraceae archaeon
ATTTTCGATCCCAAGTCATCTTCAATTGAAAAAGGTGAAAGTCTCGCAGACACTATCAGGATAATGGACCTATATTCCGATGTCCTTGTTCTTCGACACACATTGGATGGATCAAGTCGCTTTGCTATTGAATTAGCACAAAAGCCCATAATAAATGCAGGCAGCGGAAGTGAAGAACACCCTACACAAGCGATGCTTGATCTCTACACAATTATTAAGGAAAAAAGGAAAATCGATGGACTTACGATAGGTATCGTTGGAGACTTAAAATATGGTAGAACAGTTTACTCATTATTGTACGGCTTAGCAAAGTTCGACGTAACTGTCCATTTGATATCTCCTCCTTCACTACGTATTAGAACTGAATCCATAGACGATATATCCAAAACTTTAAGACTTTATCAGCATACTTCGCTTGACGACAAAATTTTGTCAAAACTCGACATGATATATGTTACCCGTATTCAAAAGGAGCGTTTTCCTGATATGCAGGAATATGAAAAAGTTAGAGGTACATACACTATAGATATGTCTGTTCTAGAAAGAGCCAAACCTGGCGTATCCATAATGCATCCCATGCCGAGGATTGACGAAATATCGTATTCCGTCGATTCAACAAATAATGCGATATATTTTAAACAAGCTGCTTACGGACGAGATTTAAGGGCTGCCCTTCTTGCTTTGATTCTGAATGAAAATCCATTCTAGTTTCGTTCTCTTGGCTATAGGGAAAGTACACTAGGAATCCGTATAAAATTGAAATTTGAGCTTAACTGTATACTAGCTTTTGGTACATAGAGTTTGACATTGGATTTTAACATTTCTAGATAACTACTTTATTGAAAGATGGATCGACAGCGGCAGCAATTTCAAAATGAGCTAGCGGGAGCCGCCAGCATAGTTAATAATCAACTATCGAGGTTAAAAATGCTTGACAAGAAATTTGCCGCGATGGATAAGGATTTTCGATATCAAATAGCACTTAATATAAAAGCTGGAAACAACTCTCGTGCAAAAGCACTGGCAAATGAACTTTCGAACATTCGAAGGGTTCAACGAACCACACAGAATGTAGGACTTGCCTTAGAAGTGGTCGTGATTCGTTTTAGTACAATTAATGAATTTGCAATGGTGATGGAAACGATTAACCCTACAATTGAGTTGGTGAAGGATATACAGAAAGAGATTTCTAATGTCGTTCCAAGTGCAAATGGTGTGATATCTGAAGTCAGTTCGATTACTTCAGATGTTCTAATTAATTCTAACGTCAAGATAGATATGAACAAGGTTTCAGCTCCTATAGATTCGGAGGCTGTTTCAATACTTAATGAAGTTGAGGGAATACTAGAAGATGAGGCCAAGGTAAGGTTACCGGAAATTCCAGCTGCCATTGAAACTGTTAAGGTAAGCGGAAAAACAGAAAAACCTGTTCTAGGAGAAGAAAAACTGTTATTGGAAGGCTAGCAGTTATAAATCCTTTGGCTACATCGGAGTAGGGTCTATTACATTAATAGTAAAATATAATTTACAAAGTAGTTTTAATCATTTAGGTAGAATATCGAGGCAATGGAACAGTTGAGTCATGATTATTCCTTTCAACCAGAACCTAGACGAGACGGAATCTTAGAATCTGCGTCAAAGCGGGTAAGAATGATTTTTTCTGTTATGGCTAGTCCTAACAGAATAGATATTCTTCGTATTCTAAATTCCAAAGGACCGCTTACTTATTCCGAATTAAAATCACTTGCAGGGTTCAAATCAAAGAAAGAATCCGGCAAGTTTGCCTACCATCTGAGGAAGCTCTTAAGACAATCGCTTGTTGCTCTTAACAAAGCTGAACGCCGATACACAATAACGAATCTGGGTAAGTTGGTTTTGAGCTTGGCCCGGCAAATAGAAGAAAGATCAATAATTGAAAGCGGTAAAATGTATGTGAGAACAAGCGGCCATTCCATCGAGGAATTTAATTCTCATAAGATAGTCCAATCCTTAGTAAGAGAAGCAAATATGCCCCTCGAGCAAGCGCATAAGATTACTGAAGAAGCTGAAAACAAGGTGTACAAATTCCAAAGTGCCTACCTTACCTCATCATTGATTAGGGAGACTGTGAATTCTGTTCTGACTGAACATGGTCATGAAGAATACAGGAATAAGCTCGCACGGCTAGGATTGCCTTCGGCAGACATTTTTGAAATGTTGAATGATATTGACAAAGCTAGAAATGGGATTGACAGTATAATGACGAAAGCCGCTCAATCTATACTCTCAGAGCATCTTATCACCGGTACCCTATCCAAAGACATTGCCGACTTACACTTGGCAGGCGAAATTAACATATCTAATAGTGGAATATGGGGGCTGGTTCCCGATACCTTATTTTTGAATATTAAAGAAATTGCTAAAACTGGCATAGATCTTAAAGGCAAGTTTTTGAATGTTTCGAGGATACCTCCTATAAATAATATTAATGACTTGACAACTGCTCTTCCCTTACTGGTATCACTATTAAGTAGAGAATCTTCAACAGAAGTGGTATTAGATGGAATTGTTCCTCTGTTGAGCCAAATGGCCGATTCGGCGGAAATAGCTACTTTGTTTACTAGGGCTTTAATGGAATCCTCAGTAGCGCCAACATATTCATTTAACTCTTTACTTGGACTTCCGATTACTACACTAAATATAGATATTGACGATCAGCCTAATTCGAAGTTGATAAATACCATTCTTGATAGTTACAATAACTACTTAAGTTATACTTCAGTTCCTCGAATCGGCCTCTCTCTTCGATTTGGAGGTAAAGAAAGTCTGACGTTATATTCTGACAGGATTGCATCAATAATACGTACGGGAGGATTAGTATCGCTAATAAGAAGTGGATCTAGAAGCCTGAATGGTGTTCATAGGTCGATTAATAGTACGCCTTACTCTGGTGCAATAGCAACTCTACAGTCATTATCAATTAATCTTCCTCGACTAGCGTACCAATCTAATAAGGACGAAACCTATTTCCGAGCTCGACTTGCACTGATGATAAAACCTGCACTATCTGCTATGTCTACTAGAAAGAAAGCGCTTATGGATCTCGTAAGAAAGGGTATGTTGTCAACATTAGCCAGTAGCACACCATTTACGCAGCTTGGAACTAGTAATATTGTGATTAATCTCACCGGGGTTAAGGAATCAGTACATGATATTCTAGGTTACGATATTAATAATGGTGGAATGGAAGTTCTACAAAAAGTGCTAAAGACCGCTGTTGATGTGGCAATGGACCAGGGAAGGCAGATCGGCGAAGATTCCGTTGGAATAGCTATGATATTTGATGATAGCTCAAGAAGATTCGCGCGTTTGGATTCCGATAAGTATGGCAAGATCTCCCTAATGTCATCCCAAGAAGGTAATCTTATTTATTCGCAGGGCCTAACAATTAATGGCAAAGAATTAGTCTCTCAAAATGATGACAAACTGCATACAATGGTTGATAAATGTAATTCAGTAGATAAATTGTTAAATGGAGGACTAGCAGTTAATCTCGACCTAAATGATCTTCATTCAGATAGTGAAGTGAAAAATGCAATTATGGCCGCATCAGATTTACAATCCTTCCGGCCAATAATTACGCAAATAGTATGCTCTAACTGTGGAAAGAGATCCAGTAGAGACTCCAATGGAGGGTGCATATATTGCACTTCTACTTATTTAATACCACACTCTATATGAGATAGATCCTGCCCTAACTTGTTTAAGTTCTTGGCAACCCTCTGCAGCAACCCTGAACAAAATATCCTGTCCATATTTGCACCCTAGAAGCATTATTTTTTAGCACAATAATGCTTTTAAGCTAATCACATGATTCTTACTGACGGGATGGCAGAAACTACAGAGTTCAATAACTCAAAAGGGGATCTGATCACACATATAAGGAAAAGAGACGGGAGAGTTGTTGATTTTGCCAAGTCAAAGATTTCCAATGCAATTTATAAGGCATTGGTCGCAACTGGCAAACCTGACTATCGGTTAACAGAGACTTTAACCGATAAAGTAATAGGAAAGATGGTTCAGCACGGATACAGTTCAACAGAAATATCAGCAATTCCAAGCGTTGAAGACGTACAAGATATTGTAGAATCTATACTTATTGAAGAAGGTCTATCTGACACGGCCAAGTCCTATATCCTGTATAGACACGAACGACGCAAAATCCGAGACGAGAAAATGAAAATTTTAAACAAGAAAGATCTCGATGAAGTAGATAAGGCATTTGATGTTAATTCCCTCAGAGTTTTGGCCTCACGTTATCTCCTTAGAGATAGCAATAATGAGGTTATAGAAGGACCAAAACAAATGTTTGAACGAGTGGCTATTCTGGTGGCTATTCCTGATATCATGCATGATTCAAGTCTATTTGACATAACAGGCGGGCATATCCAGAGTATTGAAGAGGCGGAGAAATATTATGCGAAAATAAACGATTTCGATTTGAAGCTAAAAATTGGTAACTATTACTTGAATAAATATCATTTTGAGTCCCTGATCCGACACTATATTTATCTTGCAAATCAAAAACACATGAAGGTAAGCTTTAAAGAACTACTAAGACTAATAGCGGAGGGCAAATTAGCACAATATGATGAAAGGATTAGAGAATATTACAATCTAATGATATCGAGGGATTTCCTACCAAATACCCCTACCTTGATGAATGCAGGGGCGAGACTCGGTCAGTTGTCTGCTTGCTTTGTCCTTGATATGCAAGATGACATGCACAAGATTATGAAATCATCTACTGATGCTGCCATGATATTTAAATCGGGAGGAGGAGTAGGAATCAATTATTCTGATTTAAGACCAGAAGGTGATATTGTTGCATCTACCTCAGGCGTTGCGTCAGGTCCAACATCATTTATGAGAATTATTGATACTATTACTGATGTAGTGAAACAAGGGGGCAAGAGACGTGGAGCAAATATGGGTATCTTAGAGGCATGGCATCCAGACATCGAAAAGTTTGTAATAGCCAAAACAAAACCCGGAATATTTGAGAACTTTAATGTTAGTGTCGGAATCTGGGAAGACTTCTGGAATTCGCTAACGCACAAGGATAATCACAAGTATACTCTTCGTAATCCAAGAACCCACGAACCTGTGAAACAAATAGACTCCCATCAGTTGATAGACCTAATCGCATTTAGCGCATGGAAGAGTGCTGAGCCTGGAGTCATATTTTTTGATAATATCAATAAGCATAATCCCTTAATTGTTGCTAAAGGTGGACCGCTTCGTGCAACCAATCCATGTGGAGAACAATCACTTTACCCTTACGAATCATGTAATCTGGGATCGATTAACCTTGCAAATTTTGTAAAACGAAAAGCAGACGGGTCCTATGAGTTCGACTGGCAAAGGTACGAACAGGCAATTAGACTATCATCTCGTTTCTTAGATAATGTAATTGATATGAACAACTATCCGGTGGAAGAGATCGATATTAACACGAAGTTGACAAGAAGAATCGGCCTTGGTATCATGGGAATGGCAGATTTACTTTTCCTGTTAAGGATTTCGTATAACTCAAAAAGTGGTTATGAGTTCATGAATAAATTGGCTGAAGCCCTTTCCTACTATAGTATGGAAGAGAGTGTAGCTTTGGCTAAATCAAGGGGTTCGTTTCCCTTATTTAAGGAAACAGATTATGCTAGAGGCAAAATTCCAATTGCAGGTTACTACGAGCTACCGAAAGAAACACATACCTATGATTGGGGTTCATTAATCGAAAAAATCCAAAAATATGGAATTAGAAATTCTTGGACATCAACAATTGCTCCTACAGGTACTTTATCGATGATAGCCGATACATCTAACGGCGTTGAGCCTATGTTTGCTGTTGTATTCGAGAAACGTGTTACAGTGGGCAGATTTTTTTATACTAATAAAATTTTTGAGAGTACGCTGAAAGAGAGTGGATTGTATAATGATGATATGTTGACTAAGATTGCTAACAACTACGGTTCTACTCAAGGTCTAAGCGAAATTCCGGAATGGATCCAGAAAATCTTTGTTACCGCGATCGATGTGCATTGGACTGACCATATAATGGCTCAAGCAGTGTGGCAAAAGTGGATAAGCAATGCCATCGCGAAGACAATTAACATGCCTGGTGATACTACTGCTGAGGATGTAAAATCTGCATATTTGTTATCTCACGAGCTAGGTCTTAAGGGTGTTACTGTATATAGGGATGGATCTAGACATGAACAAGTCCTACATATCAATGGTAATGATGCGAAGGAAAGGAAATTTATTGTTAGTCCTAGCAAATATATCATCGATTATCTGCGAACAAATATTTCGGATCCGTATATCAAAGGTCAAATAGAACAGATCTTTAGAGAAACAGAATCAATAGACGAAACCAATAATGCGGAGCTAACATCACAAACACAGATCAAGTTCCCTGGAAAAAAAACCTTACAAACTTTTCCCCAGAATAATGATGAACTAGATGAATTGTGCCCGTCTTGTAAAGCGAGATTGATTATCACGGAGGGATGCAATATGTGTATTGAATGCGGATTCAGCAGCTGTGTTTCTGGATAACAAATAGCCAGTTCAATACCTACAGCCAAATAGGCGGCGACTAGTCGAGAGACAAAGAATTGGTTGTACTACTATATCAGATGAGCAACTCCTACTACTAACCAATTTTTTGTAATTTAAGTCCATACTTAGGATCGAAACTCTCCACTCTAACCCTTGATCCCAGCGGTAAATCTGCAGGCACTTTGACTCCGATGAGTATTCCTGATACCTTTAATGATGAATTCTCTACTCTGAAAACAACCCATGCATAGGGTTTTCCCAAATCATTGAATCCCTCTGGAGCAACGGCTTGAATAGTGTAAGTTACCACATTACCAGATCCCTCTAGCTCAACTGATTGCATTTCATCAGCGTGACATTTTTCACAATAATAAATAGTGCCGATCATGACATGTCCGCACTTTAAGCATTTATTGCAAAGTATTTTTCCCTTATTTGCAGATGTAATAAAGTTTATCCTCGAGCCTAAGGTCTGCTGGTCACGATTTGGCTGTGACATTTACGCTTATTCCGCCTTTTTAAAAATATGGACGGCTGCACTTGCACCGGTTGCTCCAAAATTATGGGTTAAAGCAATACTTGCATCCTTTATTGTTCTTTCACCGGCCTTTCCTGTAAATTGTTCAAATACTTCAACTACTTGACCTACGCCAGTAGCACCAATTGGATGTCCCTTCGATTTCAGACCGCCAGAAGGGTTGATGGGAATTTGTCCATTTCTACGAGTCGCTCCCTCTCTTATCGCATGAGCAGCAGTGCCTTTTTGGAAAAATCCCAAGTCTTCAACATCGATTATCTCTGCAATAGTAAAACAATCGTGTACTTCAGCAAAATCAATATCCTTTGGTGTAATTCCTGCCATTTTATATGCCTGATTTGCTGCATTTACAGTACTTGGGATGGTAGTGATGTCATCACGGCCTTGAACAGCAGCCGGTGAGGCTCCTCTACCTGATCCGATTACTTCAACATACTGGCTGTTACTTTTTTTAGCAAATGCCTCACTACATAGAATAACAGCTGAAGCACCATCTGAAAACGGACAACAATCATAAAGTTTTAAAGGCGAAGCGACGACTGGAGACTTTAAAACATCATCAATCGTAATCTCTTTTCGAACATGTGCCTTCGGATTGAGTAACCCATTTTCATGATTCTTAACTGCCACACGAGCTAAATCCTCTTCACTTGCCTTGTGTATAGCCATATAATTTCTAGCTATGGATGCAAATAACCCCGGAAAGGATGCACCATTTCCTCCCTCATAAAAAAAGTCAGAACAATAAGAGAATAGAGTGGTGCTCTGGATAGTCCCAGTATGAGTTATTTTTTCAACCCCCAATGCTAAAACACAATCATAAAAACCTGCCGCTATATTTGCGTAAGCTTCTCTAAACATTATGGAACCAGAGCCACACGCAGATTCTATAGTAAGACCGGGTACATATGGAATTCCCAAATTGCTCATAATGACGGGAGCCATATGAACCTGCTTATCGGTGACTCCAAAAACGTTTGAAATGTATCCCGCTTGGATATCACTTGGTGTGATGCCAGCAGAATCTATGGCATCTCTTGATGCAGCCAGCGCAATTTCAATAATATTTTCATCTAACTTACCATATCTAGTACTGCCTGCCCCAAGAACGCAGACCTTATTTGTCATGCTAGTAAAAAGTAGGGGAATGTCGTAATAAAAACGTTAGACAGGTGAAGTTAATGTCTTCTGTAATTTAGTAGTAAGGTACTGGTTAAGACAACCTGAAATGATTATTTGATAAATAAATGAAGAAATCTCGATCTAAAAATTATTCCTGAACTGATAATCTAGTTTACTCCATATCCATACCGCCCATACCGCCCA
>DASTCR010000047.1:0-7196 GCA_035710925.1 Nitrososphaeraceae archaeon
TGTTTAGAAAATATAGAGACTATTATAAATCAAAGAAAAATCAGAACTGGAGTAATTGCCACGAATATCTTTGAAAGACAACATAATGTTAGGAGTGTCAAAGACGAGTGGAGAATGATACATCATCATGGTTCTCCAGTATCAGACTATATTCCTCCTAATGTTTCTGTCTAAAGTGGCTTGAACTATAACTTCTTCACATTGCTTGCTTGCCCTAAAAAGATGTGTTAGGGGCTCTCGATTCCACCGTAGATCACATGGCTTGAATTGTAATCTGGGACACCATATAGGGATGATTCCATCCGCAATACTCTAAGCACCTGATAGTATAGGTGCCTGGTTTATCAAAAGTATAATAAAAGACATTATTGTATCCTGGAACTACCTGCATTTGCATCAGCGGAGAGTCCATACTTTTTGAGCTGGATAGAATGCTAAAACCATGATTTACGTCAACAGAGCGAGCAACGAATTTCACAGTTTCCCCTGCCTTTATTTTTACTACGCCAGAGACAGCGCTGCTATTATTGCTCGTTTGCTGCTCGATTGTGTGCATCTCCGGTCCTGCAACCTTAGGACCTTGTCCGTATCCTCCATCCTCAAGCACCCAGAACCATTGGCCTGCCGTTACCATTATTGTATGAACACTTTCAGGATGTTGAAGCGCTTGCGAAAATGCAACAGGAGGCATCCATGGAAAACCAAGGAAATATAAATATACCAACATAATAGCGACAAAGATTCCCCAATACCTTTCAGCATGATATTTATGGAGTTGATACTTTACTTTATCAAATCCTGCGACGGCAGCATGGTCCGATTTAGTAGATATAACCACATAGGTAAAGAAAGCTGTTGCAATAGCAATTGAAATAACCAAGGTGTTACTTAACCACGGGATCCCATAACCCAAATCTGCTGCTAGTTGAACTGTCATAGCTGTTCTCAGCGAAGGTAGCTTATTTCCGTTTGTTAGAAAGTACTCTATATATTAAGGATTTCGGTTCAATGAGGTCAGCCTATGAGTACTACAATAATGGAGAAAATTGCCCATAAAGGAACAAATGTGGACTACCAATTCTTTCTATAATCCTTTTAAATGTGGTATCCAGATATGCAAAAAATAACAACACAGAAACTCATGTTGCAGTTTTTGAATTTGTTAATAGTATAAAAAAAGAAACTCATTTAGATCATAACTACACTTTAGCTTTTACGTAGCAATTTGTAATACTCCGTTCATCCATGGATGTATGGTACAGCGATATGGAACTGATCCTTGAGTTTTTACTGTCGCTGAGCCTGATGATCCAACATTTATAATACCAGTATCAAATGAGCCATCTGTTGCTGTTGCTGTATGTGGGGCAATGTCATTATTTTTCCAGGTCACTCGTGAATTAGCAGAAACACTGCTAGGATTGGGCATATAATATGTTTTAACCTGCTGTGCAGCTGCTCCTTGTGGTATTGCGATACTTTCCGAAAGAGAACTGGGAGATGATGTAGGTGTAGAAGGCGGTGAGGAAGGGAGCTGTCGTTGTTGTACGTCAGTCTGACTCTGAGACGCAAGTGAGGTAACATATATTGCCACAATTGCAGCTATTGCTAGCGCAACACCTATTCCGAATACGACTTGCGAATAAAGGGAAATCAGCAAAATTGTGTGTCGTCAGCCTATATTAAAAGTTTTTATAAGTAATGTATTCACCCTACACCGCAGACCCTCTTTATTGGCAGTAGAACATAAGCTATCTGGGTTGTCTTGTTTTGCCCTCACATAAAATATGGCTAAGACTATTTTAGAAGAGTTTTGCCTATTCTTTATCTTTATACTGAAATGCCATGCCTTGTATAATAAATCTAAATTTAAATCAAAATTGAATTACAAAAAATTCTTTCTTAGACTGACAAATAATACTATTGTCAATTAGGGAGTAGTTGTACTAACATGTAGTTGATACTATCACGCCTTCTTTGTCCCTTTGTCTGGATTTACTAATATATCGCCGCTTGTTTCATCAACTTTTGCTGGATATGAATTCAGATTTGTGGCCCATACAGTTCTATCAGAGACCTTCCCGTCCCTTACATCAAATACAGCATAATGCCAAGGACATTTCAAATTATGGCCTCTAAGTTCTCCCTCATTCAGTGGACCTTGTCTATGAGTGCATATGTTATCTATAGCATACACCTTTCCTTCAACCATAGATAACACTAATTGCTTATCCTTCACATGAACTTTCAACAGACCTCCCTCTTGTAGATCACTTTTATTTGCTACCTTTTGATATTGTTCTTCTGACATACAATAATCAAAGATATCGATGACAGTTAAACTTTCTGTACAGAGTTAAAAATAAAGTAAAGTAAAGTAAAGATAAGTTCACTAACTTTAAAGTATTTTCTTGTCCTTGTAATATTATTCAACATTGAAATGAAATTTCACATTATATTTTGCAATAAACTACGATGGCGAGAACGTTTACTAAAAACAAGAAACGGATCTACAACTAACCAAAGTCAAACATAGTACAGTGGTTAGAAGGAGAATTGGAAAGCATTGACTTCTTATTTAGGTTTAGCATTTACTCAATCATCTGGCAAAAAATGTTTACCAAGATTATTGTCGATTGTTCTTGTCAAAGTAAAAGTAATGATTTCCTAGGCACTGAGTTTGAGTATTCCAGCTAACCTCTATCTAGTGTAATGGATGTTGAGATGTATTATTAACTGTATAGGTTCTGCCTCTCCATACAATAACTTCTTTCTTCCTTGCATCGATAATAGATGAAAGAAACCCAAATGAGATGATGACACTGGCTATTGGAGAACAAAGTGAATATATTGAACGGTTCAAAAGGACATACTTTGACTGTATAGCAGAACTTAATAATATTAAGGCAATGGTAATCAAATTGAAAAGCAGTAAAATTTGATTCCAAAATATGAAGTTATGACTGATGAAATAGTACCCGTCCAGAAAACTTCCCGTTATGTATGGAATAGCAGGTACTCCTGGTAATAGAAAAAAAGAAAATGGAAGCAATACAAAAGGCATCAGTAATAGAAAACATGCCGCAATCGTAATTAGGGAAGCATGAATTTTGTCTTGATGATATAGTGGAATCATGAGTCGACGTAAACCATGCCATAATGTATTAAAATCTCTTGCCCATATTGCATCAATGAAATGTTCACCACGAACTACTTTCAGCCTGAATTTTGCTTTCTTTACTAAACCACCTAACGCACCATCCTCCACAATTTCCCCTTTTACCGCTTTATGAGTTCCAACAGCCTCGTAGGCCTTTCTAGATATTATATAAAAACTCCCAAAGAAATAGCCAGTTGTGGTCTTTGGGCTATTTGCACGCAGTGGAGAATATCTAACGTATGAAATGGCCCAGATAAGTGGTAAGGTTATTTTCGTCCAAACATCTTCACATAGAAGCCGGGGGATCGCAGTAAGAGCATCCAGCTTTTGTTCCATGAAATGCCCCATAGCTAATGACAAAATGGATTGAGAATGAATTGTGTCTGCATCCGTAAGCATTAGAACATCGCCACTTGTCTTTAGGTATCCTTGATAGCATGCCCAGCTTTTACCAGCCCATCCATCAGGTTTTGGATCGGCGTTTATCGATGTAATAGATTGTTTATGATTTTGAGCATATTTCTGAATTATATCCCATGTGCCATCCTCAGATGAGTCATTAATAACGATAATTTCAAATTTAGAATAATCCTGTTCTAACAAGCTATCAAGACATTTTGAAATATACTTTTCTTCATTTCTAGCAGGTACAATTATACTAACTTTGGGCAAATTGTCATCATCAGCATTAATTTTTCCTATCTGGTTGTATCGACCACTATCGAATTCTAACTTTGGAGATTTCTTCAATGACTTTAGCATGTAGAAGAAAAAGTAGAGCCACGCAAAGAAGACAACAAATATCAGGAAGATCAAAATAAAAAACACTGGGGTCACTTTCTATATAAAAAACAATAGCGGCTATTCAATCTTTGTCTGTCTGAATATATGCTAAATCGTAACTTTAGTTGAGGAGACAGCGGGTATTATTTGACGGAAATGTAGAGACTAGGAGTATCTCTCAGTATAACGGTTATTACAGAGTCTGTTATCTTATTGTCAGTAATGCAAAGCGATGATATGGACAAAAGAAAAATTATCACTTCAGTAGAAATAGTCGATACTCCTCCCTCTACGGACCAAGAGATACCTTTTAAAACTGACGATAAATCTGCAGGTACAACAAGGTTAAGTAAAGAAGAGTTACAACTTCTTTTCCAAGGTAGAAATTTAGCTTTTTTAGCTACGCTATCAAAAGACGGTTCCCCTCATGTTACTCCAGTATGGGCAGAGATGGTAGATGGTTTAATATTGATAAATACTTTTGAATCATCAGCCAAGAATAATCACATAACGAAGGATAATAGGATAGCCTTAGCCATCGTAGAACAAAACAACCCGTTCAATATGGCATCAATAAAAGGTAAGGTAATCGAGCAAAGTACTGAGGGAGCAGATGAGCACTTAAAAAAGCTTGCAAAAAAATATTTAGGAATTGGAAGATATTACTACCGGAAACCAAGTCATAAGCGAGTTATCCTAAAGATCAAACCAGAAAAGGTACTGGGCCTATCAATTCATCCTGCATTCTATTTCTTGGCGTATTCTCCATGGAGCAAATAATTAGTAATATGCCGAAGGTTGGGAAATTGACTTAAACCAAGAACTACACATAAAAGAAGATGATATAGCAATTGCATAAATCTGTTTATTGAGCTATTTGCATTGCACTTAACCAATTCTAATTAGGAAATAGGAAATAAATAATAATTTGATTTTTCTACAGTATATTCTTGCTCGATGAAATAGACAAAATGATGCTCTCATATCTCGGCAAGAATGCCCGTATGTCGTCTCATGAAATTGAAAGAAATTTGCAAGATATAGGCTACAAGATTACAGAAAGAGCGGTAAGATACAGAATACGGAAGCTAGAGACTAGCAACACAGTTCTTGGTTATTCCACAATTCTGAACCCTAGTTTTGTTTCACAGAGAGTTAATCGGACAGTGATTCTCAAATTCAAGTATTCCTATAATGCATCAACTTTAATCGACCGGCTGGAAAATTATGTACAAGAATCATCCTTCTGTGTCTATTCTGCTCGCTTGAGCGGAGATTTTGATTGGATATGTCATTTTGTGTTCGATTCAATCGAGCAATATGAATTAGAGAGCAATAATTTCCTGCATCGTTTTGCAGATCTCATAGCTGATTTCCGTTCGTACGAATCAAAGCCAGCAAAAGTATCTACCTATTCTATTTCCGATGAACATGACATGGTTGAAAGGAAGTCACGTGTGTTCAAAATCCTCAATTCTTTACAAAAGTATAACAATTTGAATGATAAGCTTCATTTTATAGTTGAAAGCGTAGTAAAATATTTTGACGCTAAATTTGCAAGGATATGGCTAGTTGATAAGGAGAGGAAGTATTTAATACTAAAATTCAGTGCAGGGAAGTACAAAAATATTCAAGGGGAATTTTCTAAAGTACCCCTTGATTCTAACAAGATAGGACCAATAGTAAAAACAAAGAAGCCAACAATTTCAAATGATGTTGTAAACGATCCGAGGATAAGATATCCTGAATGGGCAAAAAAGGAAGGACTGAAATCCTTTGCGGGATATCCTCTTATGTCCAAAGGTCAACCCATAGGTGTTCTAGGAATGTTCAGTGAGAAGAAACTCAGTCCAGCAGATTTTGAGATTCTTCGAGTATTTTGTGATCAAATCTCCAATGAACTGGCCTCTTTCTTTAACGCAGCAGAATTCTTGTCCATCAAATGATGTTCCTCTAAAGCTATATGCTAGAGACTTGGATTCAATAGGAATATTGGCCTAAAAATGTAAGAGCATGCTTCATACTGGAAGAGCAAATTTGGACTTCGGCTTTGGATTCTTATTCCGAAGCGGAAATAATCGACCTGAATATGGCTAAATGAATAAGATATTTCTTCCGATTAGGAAATTTCAGAGTATATCATACTTCCGGATTGAATATTAGCGTAAATGACGAAGTAATAATCATATGAAATTGGAATATTTTGAAATCGACCGGGTTATCGAAGAGCTTTCCAGGAGCTATGCTGCTCCTTGCACTACTACATGGTTTAAAATAGCAGAAAATAGACGCCCTTCAATAGATGAGTATAGAAAAAAGGTAGTAGAATTCATGAAGCATTTTGAGAATACGCTTTCAGACTATTATCCGAATAATGCCCAAAAGGAACAACTCATAGAATACGTTAAGAAAGGGTTACAAAAGGCAATTTATAGCATAAATGTTGGAAATGATAAGGAAGTCGAGAGACGCTACAAATACTATGTCGATTATGAATGAGAAGATGAGATAAAATATGGTAAATCTTCGTGGTCTGGCAATACCTGCAATCATTGTTTTGTTGGTAGGTGGCACGATCAGCTTTTTTATGGCCTTTAGTTTTTATCCTGAAAAACACGTCAATATTAAAATAAATGGAGAATGTTATGAGTTTTTAGATGAGGCTTATGCAGAGTATAAAAAACTGCAGGCTGAAAAAGAATTGCTGATTTTTAGACTTCAGGCCAATGCAATTGAATTACCTAATACTGTTATACCCGTGATTTTCAGTGGAGCTGGAGAAGAAGTAGATGACTTTGCGAATAGATACGACATAAAGAAAATTTCGTCTCAGAGGATAGGTGCCAACAATAATTACATAGACAAATATATAATCAAAGCAACTATGACAAAACAAGATTTTGAGAATATAATCAATGATTTAACGATCAAAGATCTTGATCCATTGACAAAAAGTATTGCTGGGAGTATTGGTTTGCAGCCAAATCCACATATAACAGAAGAGGAAGGTAAACGAATTTCATTGTACGCTAAAGACTTTATGCACAATGGAATACAGCAAATAATTGACGCTAGTAATGTTGACAGCGATTATGACGGAGTCCGACAGGCTGAGTGTCGTACAAAGATACAGTATTAAATACAAAGATACAGTAATAGGCGTTTCCTGTCGCAGAGCAATGACTAACTCGTGAAAGTTGATTCACGTCAAGCTATGATACATATAGCATGTATCATTCATTAGAAGGAGTAT
>DASTCR010000048.1:0-2439 GCA_035710925.1 Nitrososphaeraceae archaeon
AGAAGAGGATGTAGACTCTTACTTAGTAACTCAAATACGGAAGAAATTAGAAGACTTTATTCGGACTATTCTCATCTTACTGAAGTAACCACTGTGAACAGATCTATCAATGCAGTTGCCTCAAAGCGGGTAGGACATACAGAATTGCTGATAAGAAATTATTGCTGCTAATTACTGTAATGCAAAGTGGGTTAGTAACTATTAGATCTTATATCGTTACTATGTTTCAAACTATTATTTTTCTTACTAATATATAGAAAAGAAAATGGTAGAAATAAACAAGACAAATCAGTTCTTGATTTTCACATGATCCATTGCTATAAAAATCCTCCAGTAATTAATGATATTAAATAGATGTCATAGTACGATTATACAATATCACTGCATTTATAACTATGTAGGCAAAATTATTTTTGTATGAATTCGCAAAGTGACACACCAAAAAAGAGTGTATTTCTATCACCCACATCTATTGCAATAATAGGCGCCTCTGAAAAACCAGGAATAGGAAGAGCAATTTTTACAAATATCAAAAATGGTTATAAAGGCAAAATCTATCCTGTTAGCCCTACGAATGAATATGTGTCTGGAATCAAGGCATACAAAAGCGTCCTTGACATACCAGAGGAGATAGATCTAGCTGTTGTGGCCACTCCAAACAAGATTGTCCCAAAAGTGATGGAAGAAGTAGGAATGAAAAAAATTCAGGGTTCCATCATTGTTTCAGCAGGATTCAAAGAAGTTGATGAACAAGGTGCAGCCCTTGAAAGGGAGGTTGCTGCCATATGTAAGAAATATGGTACTAGAGTTATCGGCCCAAATTGTTTGGGCATAATGAGCCTATCAAAACAAAGCATGATGAATTCTACATTCTTGAAAATTACACCAAAACATGGAAATATTGCTCTCGTGTCACAAAGTGGAGCTATTTGTGCCGCTACTGTAGAAGATGCTATGGCACAAGGAATAGGCTTTTCAAAAGTAATCAGTATGGGCAACAAGATAGATGTTGATGAAAATGATGTTTTAGAACTACTATGTCACGACCCCGAGACTTCTGTAATCATAATGTACCTTGAAGACATTCATGATGGTAGGAGATTCATGGAAATTGGAAGGAAAGCTACCAAACAATACAAGAAACCTATAGTAGTCATAAAATCTGGTAGGACTCCAGAAGGTGCAAAGGCAGCTATGTCGCACACGGGCGCTTTGATGGGAGCTGATGAGGTATATGATGCACTGTTTTTACAAAGTGGCGTAATCAGAGTTGACACAATGCAAGAACTCTTTGACCTTGCTACCGCATTTTCAAAGCAACCAATTCCTAAAAATGACAAAGGTACGGTAATTGTATCAAATGCAGGTGGACCTGCTATAATATCCACAGACGCATGTTCAAAATATGGCATGAAACTAGCTGACATTAGCACTTCTAGAGAAGAAATAGCGAAAGTTATACCTGCTCACGGATCTGCGAGGAACCCAGTCGATATTGTGGGAGACGCAGATTTTAACCGATTTGAAAAGGTCCTCAATGAAGTGGTTTCAAATCCTAATGTAGGATCAATTGTTACTATGTGTACTCCATCAGCTACTCTCGATTATAATGATCTTGCAAAGACTATAGTTAAGACCACTGTTAATTCTGGAAAAACCTCACTTGCAGCACTTATGGGTCTTGCAGAAGGAACAGAAAATAAACAAATTCTTTCTGATGGTGGCATCCCCCACTTTCCATATGCAGAACCAGCAATAAGGACTCTAAAAGCAATGTACGACTTTTCCTTTTGGGCTGCAGGAAAAGAAACTGAAATTAAGAAGTTTGATGTAGATAAGGAAATAGTCAAAAAAATATTCGATAAAGTAACGAATGAAGGAAGAAAACATCTTTTGGAAGAAGAGGGATACGATGTACTTAACGCATATGGATTTCCGAGACCTAAAAGTTACCTCTGCACAAATGAGGAAGAATGTGTAAAGAGAGCTGAAGAAATTGGATATCCTGTAGTTATGAAAATCATGTCGCAAGACATAATCCACAAATCAGATGCTGGAGGAGTAAAAGTAGGTCTCAAGAATAAACAACAAGTTTCATCCTCTTTCAATGAAATAATTGCCAACGCAAAGAATTACAAGAAAGACGCAAATATTAAGGGAGTACTTGTGCAACAAATGATAGAGTCTGCCAGAGAAACAATTCTTGGAGCAAAACACGACAAGCTCTTTGGTTCTTTGATCATGTTTGGCCTTGGTGGAATTTATGTAGAGGCCCTCAAAGATGTGGTATTCAGGCTAGCCCCTATTGATGAACAAGAAGCATTGAAGATGGTAGAATCAATCAAAACATACAAGATATTGAAAGGTATAAGAGGACAACCGCCTTCTGATATTAAGGTATTAGTAGAATGCCTCCAGCGATTATCTCAACTTGTTACA
>DASTCR010000049.1:0-6282 GCA_035710925.1 Nitrososphaeraceae archaeon
TTTTGTTTGTTTTGATCCTAAATCCAAAGAAGAAATCTAAAGTGTCTCTAAGATTAATCTGGCAGCTCTTTCTGCACCTTTGATATTTGCTGCTAGCTTTGAGCTGCCAATACTGTTACTTGAGGAAAGCTTATCTTCAATGAGATGTTCAAGCCTGAAAATGTCATCGAATTTATAGCCAAACCTCTTGGCCCCCTTTTCCTGTTCAAAATGGTTCTTTATTGGAATAAATATGCCAGGTACACCATACACTATTGATTCGTCCATGGTTGATCGTCCTGCAAGAGAGACTACCAAATCTGAGGCAAATATATACTCATGTAGGTTATCTACGAATCCTAAACTTCGGATACCTTCATTACAATAGGGCTTCAATTTTATGGATGGTCCCGTAATAACTAACAGATCGACATCAAGCTTCTTTTTGAGCTTATTATATGCCTCTATCGTTTTCTCGATAAGGTATCTTCCCGCATTAGTTCCACCCGCACTTACTACAATCGTCCGCTTGTTAAAGCCAAACTCCTTTCTCAAAATGGTTCTGTTCGCACTAACCTCTCTGACAATCGGACCAACGTGTACAATATTGTCTATATCGAGGCCATAGTCAGGAATAATAACGTAATTACACTTAATCATCATTTTTTGCATCGACCTATTCATCTTTTTTTCTACCATAGATGCCAATTTACCATTAGCGAAATGAGTCTCAGTGATATCAGTAATTAGAATTCTTTTATGATTTATTTTCTCAGCAACTGAAATAGAAGCAAAGTCCTCATCACTGACAATTAGGTTGCCATGATTATAACCACTATTATGAACCTTCACAATTTTTGCTGCAATGCTTTGGCATTTTTTATAATACCAAAAATATTTCAGTAGCCATTTGAACGCGTGATGTAACTCGCCTGATCGTATAGAGAATCCTTCTGGTCTATACAGATCCAACGCAAAATAGCCTCTATTGAAGATTAGCTCAAAAGCATGTTTTCCAGTGACAAAATGAATATCTTCTTTACCCTTCCCTAGCTCGATCAACTTTTCAGCGATCGCAATATCTCGTGTAGCATGACCTAACCCTATCGGACTAGTAAAAAGAATTATCTTTGAATTTGAATCAGCTTGCGTGCCAATCATTCTAGTACATAGAAAATATATCAGTTATACTATAGATAATCTTGGCTGAGAACTTATGAACCCCTTATCTACCGTTCTCCCCTCTCTATAGGAACTACTTGGCATTCCCAGTTATGATCTTCTTTCACTTATAAAGTCTAAATTTTGGTTTGGAATCCTGATAGATACAAAAGTTGTACAGCATATTATCAATCTGCCTATAGATATTTTAACTAACAAAATATATATTCTTATTCTAATATACTTGATCATTTGGATCAGAAAAGCATTACAATATCAAAAGTTCAATTATCGGTTCTCTATCCCATTATAGTAGCAGGCGGGGCATATATCATCACATGAATATTGTCGATTCTAGTGAATACTTACCATTACCTACGATGATTTAAAAAAGAGGATAAGTGATATATTACTTGTTGACAAAGTTGTCAAATATACTGATTACAATATACTATGATAATGCCTGCGGAGGAATGGTCAATTGCAAGAAATAATAAAGCTTGACAATGTTACGTACCGATATAATTCAGATTTAGTTTTAGAGAATATTTCATTTAAGGTAGATCAGGGCGATCTATTAGGCATAATTGGCCCTAATGGTGCTGGCAAGACCACTTTGTTCAGTTTGATGCTTGGATTACTTGAAGGTTACCAAGGGAGAATCACATTATTTGGTGAGGATGTACGAAACAATAGAAAGGCATTAAAAAAAATAGGCTACATACCACAGAAAAAAAATATTGATCAGACTTTTCCTGCAACAGTCGAGGAAATCGTTTCATTGGGTGTATTAGATAGAAAGATCAGTAGAGATAAAATAATTTCTGCAATTAAAGTAGTAGGATTGTTTGAACACAAAAATAATAGGATAGGAGAACTTTCCGGAGGACAGCAGCAGCGTGTTCTTATCGCAAAGGCTCTGGTAAATGGACCCCGGTTACTAATACTTGACGAGCCTACTACTGGGATTGATTTAGAAACACAAGACAAATTCTATGCATTGTTAAGAGAATTAAATTCTAAAAATAACATCACTATAATATTAGCCTCCCATGATCTGGATGCAATAAATAAACTTGCAAATAAGGTTGCATGTATAAACAGGCAAATGTCATTTCACGGGGACGCTGGTGAATTCTTTGGAAGTGAGCAATTGCTCAAATCGTATTCTGAATCAAGTATGCAGGCTCATATGCATTTACACAATTATAAGTGATTGAACAATCTATACTTCACTGTACTTCACTGACATAGGTAGGTTAACATGTGTAACATCAATAAGATTGACAGCAATTGCATCATATAGCTACTGATTAGGTTCCTTGGATTCCTGCAGGACCTCTGCTCTTGCCGTATCTGAGATATCCCGCGTGAGCTTATATTCATAAGTTGTAAAAATTTCCAAAAATGGAACAAATTCTTGAATTTATCAGGCAATGTCTATATAGAGTCCCTAGTTACAATGAATGGGTTAGAACATGCAAGGTCCCACATCATCAGTACCGACAGTAACAGATATCCTCAAAAGGATAGCAGATGATAAAGCGCTTATTCTGTTTAACAATATTGCTCTAACAAACGGAGAAAATTTTATTCCTTCTTTAAAAGGAATGCAGTTGTCTGTAAAGCAATATTATTCAAGAATTTCAGGATTAATGAAAGCTGGACTAATTAAAAGGAACAACGGTAATTACCATCTCACCCTCCTTGGCAAAATAGTATATGACGCTCATCTAGGCATAGGTAAAGCACTCAATTATTATTGGAAATTAAAGGCGATAGAATCTATCCAAGCATCAGCCGGGGACAGCTTGCCGAGGGAAGAAATTGTTAAGTTAATACATACTTTGATCGATAATCATCAAATTAAAGATATATTATTGCCAGAATGGTTTGATGAAACTTCTGATAGATCTGTCATTCCAGTACCACAAACAGAACAAAGAAATTATTTAGCGTCTGGGAAAGTAAACTCAGATCAGAGTGTTCGTTGACTGCACTCTAGTCATCATTGAAGTATTAAACCTATGAGTCCCCAAAGTGAACGCCCTTGAATATAAGCTTCTTCTTTTAAGGGTTTCATAAATTTAACAGTGGATATAAGCTATTCCTGGATGTCTATTCTTTACTTATAGTTACTATAGTGTTATGCTTGATATTACTCAAGATATTATTCTTTGATATAATCTTTCCAACTATGTTCACTGGCGAGTAAGCTAATATTTCGTCAGGCGATTTGCTAATAGGAGTTTGTCCGTAGAACAGGCATAGAGAATGGCCTTCGGGCCAATATGCTACATCTAATAGATCAACAACAGATCGAGCATTTTCCTCTTCAGCAACTATTGGTGTTTTGTCCGTATAAAGCTCATCACCCCATCTGTTGATTTTCACCCGCAGTGGCAAAGCGTTGAGGATTGCTTTGACTGTTTTTGGTGAGAGTGAATCATTTAATTCAATATCAACTGTTTTATCAAAGTTAGTGAATTTTATAGATATCTTCATTTTCTTGTTATTCTTGCGACCCATACGAGACATTTTTATTCATTTTTTAATGCTTTTCTTGTATTGCATTTTGATATTAGGTACCCTCTAGCTTGATTGCAAACTTCTTGCTTTTGTATCTCCAAAAACTCCTAAACAACTGGAGTGCAAACAATATCTAGGTTGTTACATTCACCGTAGCGGGTGCTGGTCCTACAACAGCTCATCACTCGTATTCAATATATAGTAATCATTCTTTGGGCTATTAGATATATGTTATTCATTTTCATATACTCGAGCCTTAGTAGCTAATGATACTATGGAGAATAAATAGTGGAAAGAGTGATTCCCATCCAATAAACCTCCTACTCTACTCTCCACTTACCTAATGGATTATCTTTACCTATATCGTGCCACGATTTGTTAACTCGACGAAGAAGAGAATACCTTGTCTCATTGACTACCTCCGCCAAAAATACCGCCTAATGTTTCACCCAGTTGTTCTAGTGGTCCCTGTTGCGTCTGGTTCTGTCCTTCTTGTCCTCCGCCGGTCTGGTTACCTCCTGACTGATTCTGCTGCTGTTGTTGCCCGCTCTGATTTTGTTGCTGAGCAGAACTCATATTGGTGGTCTCAGTAGATGTCTGCTCTTTCTCTAGGCCTCCCATTGTTGTGGCGTTTGGACTTTCAATATCTGTATTGTTTGCAATTGTCTCATTGCTAAGCCCAGTGAGATTTTCTAGTTCTTGTGAAGTCCCGATGCCAGTCTGATTCTGCTGTTGTTGTTGTTGTTGCTGTCCTTCTTGTCCTCCTCCAGTCTGATTACCTCCTGATTGATTCTGTTGCTGACTTGATGTCATATTAGTTTGGTTTTCTTGTTGTGCGAAGGACAGGTTTGGTAGAAGAGTTACTGAGACTATAAGTAGTAGCCCCATTATGATGGAAGCTCCTACAAAGGAATAATTTCTTGTGATATTCATTGATGACACAATAGAGATTGATACAATATAAAAGTTCTTTTTAATACAAGATATAAGCTTGAGAAAGTATACTTTGTTGATTGTTTTCTATTTTATCTTCACATATACGCTAATTGTAGGAATTCCAAGGATTGGAAAGAGCTTAAATCATGGAAAACATACCATAACTATATGAAAAAGTTGTCCCTAGAAATTGTTAGTGTTTTAAGCACAGGACTAGGATTATTTTTACTGAGCACCATACAGGTGTCTGCACAACCTCTCGTAATGAGCACTCCAACTGGGAGCATGACAGACGGAGCAAACATTTCAATCAATCCTGAAGAACCACTTCCGGCTAACGGAACTGTAAGTATTAGCACAGAGGGAGCTTCGGATTCGGACATGAATGTTTTTCCACCCGAAGGGGTCACCGTCGTTATAGAAAATGATACTGTTACAGTAACGAATCAAACAGTTGACATTGAAGCGGCTGAGGAGGACGAGGATGACACCGGAGATGATGACACGGGAGAGGAAGATGAACCAGAAGAAGAAGAATAAAATCCTATATCTTCTCTTGTTCCAGTCTACATGAATGAATTGACAAAAGCGGTTTAGTTTTTTTTGATCGGTATTTTTTTGATAACCGGTCCTTTATGTCATAATCACACTCTTATAACAGTAATATCGTACTGGGTAGTAATTAGGTATAAACTACTCCGGCTGCCTTGGTAACTTCTGCGACATTATGGTATTCTTTGTCTTCTATGTTTTGTAATGTCGACAATATACTTTGACTGTCGGTATTACTTCCAGACCTTTGTTGTACATGTTGAATTACCTTCTGCTTATCTGCCGGAAAGTCAATATCTTTCAATAGTTGACCCAAAGCTACTGCTTTTGGATAGTCTTCTACATTTACTTCTTTTCGTTGACCTTCTATTCCTGCCTGTTCACTCACATTTTTCTCTATTTCTTGATTCTTGTCTGACATTGTATAACTATACTCAAAATACTTTATAAATGGTCTAACTTGGGCCATTAAAATATCAACCATGATACTTTTTCCTTGCTTTAAGGTTTGAATGTTAGGAGGTTGTGGTATCTTCCAACAATTCGGTTTCATACTCCTGCCTTTAATCAGTAAACTGCTCAGGATTGTAACTAGCATTCCATCGCGAAGCGTACCTTGATTGTCGTAGGTTCTAAGTGATTAAGAGGATGTCTGGTATCGTGAGCCAGATAGTCCCATGACAGCTCCTGTGGCTCCGCTGTTATACGCTTGAGGAATATTAAAGAATTCTAACATGATATTCTGAAATTTTTCAGCCACAAAATTCAATACAGTAGGTTTTGGCTACCGACATCCGCAATTACAACCACGCCAATCAGTTAGGACTTTAAGGTATGCAGTATTACACTATTTCCAGAGAAATTTACGACCCGGATTGGAAAGAGCTTAAATCATGGAAAACATACCATAACTATATGAAAAAGGTGTCCTTAGAAATTGTTAGTGTTTTAAGCACAGGACTAGGATTATTTTTACTGAGCACTATACAGGTGTCTGCTCAACCTCTAGTAAAGGACACTCCGACTGGGAACTTAACAGACGGAGTGGATATTTCAATAAGTCCCGCAGAACCACTTCCGGCTAACGGTACCATAAGTATTAGCACAGAGGGAGCAACAGATACA
>DASTCR010000050.1:0-7164 GCA_035710925.1 Nitrososphaeraceae archaeon
GCTAGATAAGGCTGGAGTTTTAAAACAACCCTGTCGTCATGTTCATAATCTTCGAAATATGAGTGCTCAAGTATCGCGTAGATGCTTCTGTCAATTCCCATTGACAATTCGAATACATGAGGAAGTACTTTTGACTGATCAGAAGGATCAATCACCTCCAGATTTTCTTTGCTGACCATTGAGTGACCCTTTAGGTCATGATCTGACCGATAGTTGCAAGCAACCAACTCCAGCCATCCAATGCTTGTCTCTACCTCAAAATCAAAAGCAATAGACGCATAGAAAGCTCTTTCTTCATCTCCAAGTTGCCGAAATCTAATTCTATGCATGTCTATTCCTGTCTTGCCGTAGAAATCGCTCAATAAAGCTAGATAATAGGCTACCAATTTATTCGGAAGTATTCCTCTGCTAAGAGCATCTCCGGCCGTTACTTCTTGGGTTGACGCACCATCCTTAGAGATTCGCAGCAGCGTATCTGTAACCTCCGCGAAACGTGGGAGATCATTTAATCTGTGAGGATTGCAGAAAACCTCTACTTCTGCCTGGTAGAACTCTCTTAGCCTCAATAAACTCTGCCTGGGAGCAATTTCGTTTCTAAAACTTTTTCCAAGTTGTGCTACGCCCAATGGTAGCTTTCCCCTCATGGTTTTATACACACGAGGAAAATCGACAAAAATAGTCTGACAAGTCTCCGGCCGCAGAAACGCCATTTCGGCTGATGGACCGATTTCTACTTTGAACATCATGTTAAATCGAGTTGTTCTTCCGAACTGTCCTTTACAGCTTGGGCAGCGAATGTTATTGCGTTCGATTATGGCATCGAGATCCTCGTTAGGGGTCCTTTCGGGAATTTCCCTTCCTATACTTTCTGAAACTAGCCTATCGGCCCTAAAAGTGGACCCGCATCCAGTACACTTTACTATTGGGTCAGTAAAGTTTCCCAGATGTCCTGATGCCTCAAATACACTCTTACTCATTATCTGACAGCCATCAATCTCCAACATTCCGTCGCGTCTAACAATCTCCTTTCTCCAAAGATCAACCAGTTTATTCTTAATTTTCAACCCTGTAGGACCATATTCCCAGAACCCTGCCGGTGCATCTGCATAAATCTCACAGCTTGGAAAGTAAAAGCCCTTTTCTAGTGCTAGCTTCATTATTTGATCATAATTAGTCACCCTAATTCCCTTGCCTTGAGGGATGGCGCGACATAGGGCTTTAAATCTATTCTCCCGCTTTTGCATTCTTAATAAGGTTGGCACTACTTAGCATCAAAGGATAAGAGGCGAGATATTATCGAAAGGAAAGATTCTCTACGCGCACTTTTTTATTGAGGGACGTCGTTATTATTCCCTGTTTAGTCTGTTGTCTGACATAAGACTGGGTACCGGTGACTTGGCAAGATATCCGTTTCTAAAAGAAGCATCCGAGTTTATCCGTCTTATTCAGTTGAATTACGAGGAATTTGACCGCCCCGAAATGAAATACATCATTGATAGGTCGGCTCAGAAACTTGACTCGGAGGTTAATCATGGAAGGCTAACTGACACTCTCGAAAAATATGAGATTGAAGTATTAACCTTTCTTGTTTGCCTTATGATGGTTAAGTGCATCGGAATCGACACCATTTCTAAGAAGCACGCTCTTTTTGAAGCACTGAGGGCGGAAAAACTCCTTATTGCGGATTTGAAGAGGGAGCGTAGCGAAGAAAGAAGGCAACTATTGATCTCTAAAATCTTCGTAGAACTATTTGGAGTACGAGTGGAGATAGACAATGAAGATAACAGATTGTTCAAGGTTAAAATCAACGACTATGTTATACGGGCGTCTAAATTTCATGAATTACAGTGGAAATTGATAAATCGTTTGGTCCACAATGGATATGTCTACCTGAACGCTGATGAAACAGTAAGACTAATACGCAGTGAGCTTAGTACACTAATTTATAGCCGCATCAGAGAGATGGATCTATCATCCATGCCGAAATCTGTTATGTTCAATCTGCTTCGCACGGCGCCCAAATTTGGCCGGGAGCACAATAGCACAAATGTTCAGACGATTCGCAAGTATCCTCCTTGCGTAAAACATGCAATAGATGAGATGAGCAAAGGAGAAAATTTATCGCATTCAGCACGGATTTTGCTTGCAACATATATGCTGTCTATTGGCAAGAACACCGATGAAATTGTAGGGCTATTTCATTCCGCTCCTGATTTTAATGAAAGAATCACTAGATATCAGATTGAACATTTAGCAGGAAAAAAAGGAGGCGGAACAAAGTACCACGTTCCATCTTGCGAAAAACTGCTCAATGAGAGTCTTTGCTTTGCGACTGAAGAGTGCAATGGAATAATAAATCCGGTGCAATTCGGTAAGAGATGGAGTAAAAAAGCTGGGTGAGTATCACAACGCGAGACCGGCATTTTCTGAATGAAATGTTGAGGATAGTAAGAAGTTGGTACGTGTAGAGGGGATAACCAACGATGTTACCAAGTCCCGAAATTATGAAACCCTGAGGCGAACATTCAGGGAGTATTACTTCAAACATGGTAAGAATATAGAATATCCAAAAGCGATTAATCAACGAGAGTTTGGACTTCGTTACTTTGGATCAAACGGAGAACCTGCGAAAATGATACGTCATCTGACTTTTAGAAATGAAGGCGAAATTCTTGCTGCAGCCATCCGAGAAATACCATCTGACTTGTACTGCTCAAATGCATACTATAGATTTCCATCATACCCAATGCAGGAAAAAGAATGGCTCGGGGCTGATTTGATATTTGATATTGACGCTAAGGATATGCACCTACCATGTCAAGCCAGTCATTCATATTCAACTTGCGATGGCTGTTTGCATGCATTTAGAAATGCAAAGGGCGTTGATAGATGCGAGCACTGCGGTTCCCAAAACATAGTACTAGAATCTATACCATGTAAGAGGTGTTTTGAAGGTACGAAAAGCGAGGTACAAAAATTGCACGATATGCTTATTGATGAATTTGGCATCCACGAGGAAAGTATTCATATATATTTTTCAGGAAATGAGGGCTTTCATCTGTATGTCACTGACAGCAGTTTTCTTAGCCTGGATGCTCAAGCAAGGTCAGATATGTCAGGGTATATCCTAGGAAAAGGCCTTATGCCCGAAACAATAGGAGTATACCGAAGAATACGACGTATCGACGGGAATAAAAGGTCAAGCACATTAAACAATACGGAAGGAATTTTCGATGGGACTGCATATGGCCCTAACTTTCACAGTACGAGTCCGAACAGCTTAGATAAAGAAAATGATCAAAAGGACTTTTTAATTAAACTTTCAAGAAGCAGCCTAAAGTATGGCTGGCGAAAGAGATTACTACAAAAGCTAGGAATAAAAAATTTTTCCGAAACACGGTTAAGCAACATAGTTCAACAAAATGGAGGATACTTCGGCTTCAAGACCGAATTGGACAAAATTGGAAAAGAATTGGGCATAAATATTGATCCACAGGTAACCATGGATATCCATCGAATATTCAGAATGCCAGGAACTCTAAACAGCAAGAGCGGATTAGCCAAAATGAAATGTTCCGACCTGAAATCGTTTAATCCACTAAGCGAAGCTTGCCTGGTAGGTGGCGAACTAATCAAGATACGAGCAAACGCAACAGCTAAATTCACTCTCAAGGAACAAGAATTTCACGTCGAAAGGAAAATAACGCTTCTGCCCGCCTATGCAGCCATCTATCTCGTGTGCAAAAGATTAGCAACAGTGGTCTGAGAATAAAGAATGGCCAAAAGAGGCTCTCCTATTATGGCGGCATCGAACTCAATTTTCTTTTGATGTTTCCAGCGCTCATTTAACAAATTTTAAGGGCACTTCTAACTCGCTTACAGGACTGAGCAAACTTTTAAATTGGCTGACTATATTATTTTATCTTGTTAGGCCCTTATTGCTCGCACTAGGTCGTTAATAGCCGGGAGGCAATTCTGTCTTTGGTTGTTCTTGTGGTTGACAATCTATCACCGTATACAGGGGATATATTATCCTGCCTTGAACGACTAAAGATAAATTACACCTGTAAAAAATTCTTTGAAATAACAGATTACCAAGTTGATTTCTATGAGAAAGTCATTCTCTCGGGCAGAAGCAAAGCAAGACGAGACACTAATGTTACTAACTCTAAGATCGTAGTGAATTGCCAACTTTGCGGTACGCCAGTGTTAGGAATATGCTATGGAGCAGAAATTATGGCTCTGGCATTGGGGGGGTCGATACGTCGAATGGTCTCGCCCGTCAGGGAGACGACTGCCGTTTTGTTGTCAAAATCCACAGAAATCTATTCAATGTTTCCAAAGGGGACTGTACTTTGTGTATATCAAAGCCACGCATATTGTGTAGCAAGGATACCAAAGGAGTTTATTTCTGTCGGATCTTCAAGGTACTGCGAGAATGAGATCTTCCTCCACCCTAGGAAAAAATTGATTGGCGTACAATTTCATCCTGAGAGAAGTGGGGATGACGGATTGAAATTGCTTTCAAGTTTCTTGCGTATGTGATGTGAAGTCTCGAGCATATTATTTGGACTTCGATCACTATTGAGCAAAAGAAGAAAATAAGATGCCTGTCAGCGCTTGACATAACTGAATTTGAAGGTCATTATCAATCTGTCGAATCTGTACAAGAAGAATTTTTATTGTGATTTTGCGTAGACAAAGACTGAAAATTGCAATCAGAACCCTCTCAACATACTCTGACTCTACCACTGGTAAGTACCGAAGAAGAAAACGTTTGTCTTCCGCTGGTGATTAATGTCATCTCCAAGTATTGGGGAGAAGAGCTTTCCCTTTTTGAGGCTGAAGAAATTTCCAAGAAATATCCAGGGTTCCGGGGTTCAATTATGATAGAGGGGATAAGTCTGGCCGAGAAGCATGGACTAAAGGGATTTGTTTATAGGGGTTCAATCCCGGATTTAAAGAGAAAAATTGATCAAGGGATTCCAAGCATAGTCATTCTACCAGGAATACGCGAGACAGTCCAACATGCAAATATAGTTTGCGGGTACGATGCCAACGAGGGTCGGGTTTTGACCTATGTTCCTCAACCTGACACAATAGGTGCTATACCTGAGAGCAGATTTCAGCGTGACTGGGAGCAAGACGATATGGTCAGCATAGTTTTAGTCCCGCAAGATTTGAAGCAAATAATAGAAAAAGAAAACCCTAGGCGACTCGAGTCGAATCGAATTTGCCTAGAAGTGGAGAGATTGAGACATGAAGGAAAAATAGATGAAGCCATAAAGAAACTGTCCAGAGCCGTTGAGCTGGATGACGATAATGCTCAGGCATGGTGTACCATGGGAAGCATCTTTAATGAGCAAAACTCTGAAGAGGCAGTTTCATTCTATCAGACGTCTATTGAACGAAACCCTGTATATTATCTTGCGTTTAGAGGTTTAGGAAATTATTATCTCAAGAAGAAAGATTTTTCCAAGGCCGAAGAATACTTCTCCAATGCAATAGATATCAACCCAAATCGATTCGGTCCTATTTTCAAGAATCGTGCACTAGCCAGACTGCAGCTAGGAGACAAGACGGGATGCAAGAATGACCTTATTCGTTATTTAGAGCAGGTCCCTAATGCTAATGATATAAACAGTATTAAGGAGGCTTTGGCTCAGTTGTAGAAAAGTTAAAGATAATTCGCCTGACTGTATTGTTTGTAATGCTTCCTTTTGAATCTCGTGAAATTTTTATGGTACCGGCCAGAGAATTCCTCTCGACAGTATTTATGACGACTGATAGATCTTGATAGTAGGGTTTTCCTTATTGTATGAAAAACGTCCAACATATTGCATGTCACAACGGTTCACTAGAACTGTTAACATCTCATTTGATGTATGATCTAATTATGTTCGTAACATTTTCAATTCCATTCAAATCCTCACTTAGATGCATCAGTTCTTGTGCTTTTCTTTGATAATTTGGCTCAGCCATCACTATTTTAATTGCATCTGAAATATGAGCTGGTTGGAGTGGTTTAGAAAATATCGCAATTCCCAGACCTAGGCTTGCAATCTTACTAGAATTACCTAATTGTTCGCCGTGATTCTCTATCGGAATAGCTACTATAGGTTTGCCAAATCTTATCGCCTGGGATATTGCTGCATGTCCACCGCGGATTACTACGAGGCTACTCAGGCTGAATAGCTCATCTCTGACGGGGCACCATTCATAGAACCACCCTTTGCCATGTAGTACTTTGGGACAAGTTTCTCCTCCAGGGTAACCAGCCGAAATGATATATTGAATGTCATCTCTCAGGGTTCTGCACGCGTCTATTGCCAGGCGCACAAGCGGCATGCGGGTCTCCATTGGTCCGCTGATGTGAACAAACACCGTGGGATTGGTCCTCTTCAATCCAAGATCAGAACAAACCTTTTTCATAGTTTCTTCAGTCACTGTGGTTCGAGGGCTGGCAAATCCTACGTACTTGAGCTTGTTTCTTATAGAATTGGTTCCCCAAATATTATTCTCAGAGATGGTGTAGGGCGGAGGCAAGTCGGGTACGAGAATTTTGTCTGTCAATGTCCAGACTAGTCCCAGGAATTCTCCGTTTATTGCTTCGAAACTTCTGGCAAGTTTATACTTTCTCAGCTTAGGAGAAAGCAAGAGCCTCACCTGATTAAGGACGACAATAGAGGGAATATGTAAAATTTTTGAAGCAATAACTGGGGATAGTCTTGTGTCTGAGACAACAACGTCTGGATCAAATTCTTTTAAATTCCTCAGCTCATGATTAACTTGTCTTGTAAAGTTAACAAAATATTCGGGAATTTTAGCAATGCTGGAGGTTATCGAAAAGTGTCCCTCGGTAGTCCATACAAATTCCATCGATGGTACGAGGTTACACTCATAACCTAGAGACGATATGTATTCCGCAGCTTCACCAAACGAAGAGAATCTGGAAGTTATTCCTCTAGTACTGAGTCTCTCGGCAAGCATAATTAGGCGACTGGCGTGACCAAGACCCACTCCGTAAGGCGTAAAGTATACCTTAGCCAAATCTATTATAGTTTATTTGATTGGTATACAAAACGTTAGTGCACGCGGAAATTGGCCGATTTTGGTACGAATAAACTAAAGACCAGATTAACCAACAAATCACATTGCAAACAA